>CATMVR010000172.1 GCA_950075905.1 uncultured Persicitalea sp.
TTATGTTTTCCAAATATCTTGCCGACGCGGTTTACTACTACAATACCTTTTTGTTTTATAGCAAATGAGAAACCGGAGTTCTATTCGGGGTTTGATTCGTGATTGACAATGCCAATTAAATCAGCTGTTGTCGTACCACCATGAATTTGTTATCAGGCGGTAAAAAACTTATCGAACGCATCAATACACCTTGGTGGTAGCCTTGTACCTGAAATTGGAATTTCTGGACAGAAACGCCTCGTGGGTGAATACATCCAGGATTACGTGTTTTTTGGTTCCAGGAGACCCATAATCGTAAGTACCCAGAATAAGACCCGGGGTATTGATCAAAGCCTTGCTGTTTTTATCATATACACACTGACACCCCGCAACAGGCTGACTTTTACCCCGAAAAGCTGTATGACCTCCATGGAAACAATCGGCGGAGAACCATTCTTCCAGTAGACTTTTATCCCATTCGTTGGGTGGGGTCAGTTTGTCGAAGTATGATCCGAAAGTCTGTTCAGGCTCAGTACGGGAGCATTGGTTACAGTCGTTACGGTTTTGGTGCGCCTGGGGCGTCATCACCCATACTTCCACTTCATAGCGGCCCGACTTATTATCGGTGGGATCCAGATCATTGATTTCCAGTTCAATAATCCCCGAAGAATTGGATATGAAGTAATTTCCGTAATTACCAAGCGGGAACGTTACATTACTGATCCATTTTTCGACCAAAAAACACTCCGTAGCTTTCAGCTTATAGGAATCAGCGCCTCCCTGAATATTTCCATTTACTTTGAGGAGCATCTGTCCGAAACGGTAATTCTTATTCTTCTTTAAGTCCTCTGGGTATTTGTAATATAAATCCAGTATCGGGTCAAAATATGCATCGGTACCATTGGCATATGCCCAATCACTACGAGGCCCATAAATCATCCCTTTGCCACGGGCGTTGAAAAACACATAGTCGCCGCTATTGACCCGGATGCCGGTACTGAAGGCACCATCCTGGTTGGCCGGAATGGTGTAGCTCTGCGTAATATAGGCATCAGGATTACAGCCGGACGCCGGGCACTGCACCGAAATATCCCATGCCGTTGCCCCAAAGCACCCCGACATATAGATCACTATTTCTTTACTTTTCGCCGGATCGTAATTTACTTTCAAAGTCCCCCTGCGTGATACATACCCCACAGTTCCGTCAAAGCACACACTGGGTGGGGGTGTTTCGTCTTTCCCAAGTACGGTTGGGGCGGTAGAAGCAACCCATTCGCCATTGTACTGAATATCCAGTCGATCTGGCAGGCTGTACATTTCGTAGCTGATGAGTATCTCCCCGGCCTTGTCTCCCAAACTTAACCGCCGAACGGTCAGTCCCTGTGAGCCAGACTCCCGGTAAAGGCCTTCGGAGCAGGCATCGCGCGACAGCGCCACTTCGGTATTCATGGAGATGGTATTAGTGGTTTCGCCTTTTGCGTTGTAGGCGTTGTACTGTATCCGGCTCTTACCGGCCAGTACATTTCGCGGGATACCCACCGTAAATACGTAGCTACCGGCAGCCACCTGCCCCTTGACGGGTATTTCCCAGTAGTTGTCTGCCCCCTCAATTTTCAGGTAAATACCGGCAATGGGCTCACTGGCGGTAAAAGTGAAAGGTATGTACAGGTTGGCACCCTGAGCAGCCAGGGCCGAACTCTGGGCATTAGTGATCCGGAACCCACTTACGGTTTTGGAGGGTAGTTCTCCACCTTTATTGGTACCTTCAATATTCAATGCCTTACAAAATCCACTGGGATCTTTGGTGGGGTCGATGGGGCCCAGGTATTCCAGGCGGTCGTCTTTTTTACACATGGTGGCACACAGCACAAGTGCAATACACAGGCAAATCTTGCCAAGTTTATGTACAGATGCCTTCATGATGGATTTTCAAATAATAGTTGAGGTCGAGATCAAAACAGATAAGTGAGCCCCAGGTAGGCGGAGGAATTATACACCTGTGCATTTTCCTTGTACTGATTCAGGGAAAATTGCCCTCTGAACTGCATTCCCCAGTGCTGGGTGTACCGGTAGTTTACATTGAGCAGGGCCGTAGGAGTCATACTTCGGGTATACTCACTTATATCATTTACATGCTCCTGATTACGGACAGCGTCCTGCTTTGAATTTTTGCCGTTAATTATCACTTTTTTGGAAAATACAATCCTTTGCTGACGTTTGGAGACAGACGCCGTAATGGTAGCTCCCAGGCCAATGGAAAGCCGCTCTCCCAATTGCCGCTGTATGTAAACAGGTACCTCTAGTGAATTGATCTGGTAGATTGTGCGGCTTTTGAACACTTCATCGTACTGAAAGAGCGGATCTGAATACTCGTAGTCCTTCCGGATGGTAAATCCCTGCCGGGCATAGCGCAAACCGCCTGCCACCCACCATCCTGGCCTGACCAGGTACCTTACTTCAAAACCTCCACTAACAAATACAGAGGGCCAGATCGAGTTCCGGAACGTGTTGATGGAGTCGTTGAGCTGAGCTTCTCCACCGTAATACTCCCGGGTACGATCCAATGACTTTCCCAACGGGTAAGTGGTCAATGCCCCGAGAGTGAGTTGAACGGTCAAGGTACGATTATCAGCTATGAAGGTTGATGTTTTCTGTTTATCCAGTTTGGGAGTTTTGCCCTTTGCGGTTTTGGTACGCTTTCCCTCGGTAGGTTCGGGGCTGCTTGCTGCCATGGGGCTTGTGTTTATCGGAGCGGTGTCAGCTATCGAAACAGGCCTTTGCTCTTGTGGAGGGGATGGAGCTATGTATTTTTCACTCCGAAGTATTTCCATACCTTCTATTCCAGACACATTCAGGGCTACCCTCGGGGAAATCGGTTCTGTGCCTGTACCCGATTCCGGCTCTTTGCCACTAGCGGAGATGTACGTGCTTTTGACGCCCTTATCCGTGAGAAAATCCTTGATTGCCTGCGCTCTTTTGCTGGCCAAATCAAGGTTTCCCGGCGTATTGCCGGCCGCATCCGCATATACCTCAATCACCATCTGATTGACACCATTCGCCAGGAGCAGCGCAGCCAGGCTGGCCAGCTGTTTTTGCGCATCCAGAGTGAGCAGATACCTGCCGGTATAAAACCCCACGGATTGCAGACTTGTGCGGGTACCCAGTAGTTTCCGGGAGTTCTTTGCTTGCAGGTAGCTCAAAAATTCCGTTTCCCCTACCAACTCTTTTTCCGCTGTTTCGGATGCGGAAAAGACCAGAATGCGCCGTTTATCAGCCGTAGCGATTTCGGCTAAATTTTCGGTAACAAGGGAGTCTTTCCGGGAGGTCAGTATATTGGTAAAATGGACTAACTGCGGACTTATGGAAAGGATGGTCCCCCGGTAGACCGTCCCGTCTTTGTCAGTTATCAGATCCTGACAAAAGGCATTCAGACCCGTCAGTAGTAGAATCAGGGCGAGTAGGATAGTTTTACGCATGACAATAAAATGTAAAAGTTATAGTTTCATGGTAAGATGGAGCAGACAGGGGCGGAAATAGGGGCGCGGATTTTCATTGCGATGGGTGGTGAGTGTATAGAGTCTATTGACAGAGTTTCATGATTTTACAATTGCATTTGCAATGACTTCCTCCAAAGTACAAGGATTTGAATTGGACATGATTCTATTTTTAACAGGCGCCAGAGTATTTCTTACCAACTCCACAAAATGGACAACCAACCGCTTTTTGTATGATATCGACTCCTTTCCTTTGCCGGTAAAATGTATAACTTATCACCGGTTCAGTTGCGCATACGCTCAGAGAGTAGTACCTTTTGGCTCCCATTGGGTATATATATCAGGAATAAATGCTGGCTTTACTAACTTCCTAAATTTGAGTATCTGACTACCCTATGTATTCCAAACTTTTGCTCTCCACTGTCTGCCTGCTGCTGCTGCTAACCGGTTGCCAAACCCAACATCCCATGCAAGAACAGGTGCTCTCCGACCATTGGCAGATAGCCCCGTCGGCCAAAGTACCCCGCGACATCCGGCAGCTAACCGAATCCACGCCCGACACCACCGTCTGGATCAAGGCCACGGTACCCACCACCGTGCTGGGAGCGCTGGTAGAAGCGGGCGTATACAAAGAGCCGTTTATGGGTAAAAATCTGGAAGCGATTCCCCGGGCGCCTTTCGAAAACCCCTGGTGGTTTCGAAATACGTTTGAGATACAAGACCTGGATAAGGAGTCAGAAGTACTCCGGCTGCTGGTGGATGGCATTAACTACCGCGCCAATGTGTGGCTCAATGGCGTTCAGATTGCCTCGCAGGATACGCTGGCGGGCGCCTTCCGGCAGTTTGATCTGGATGTTTCGGCGGCAGCCCGGAGCGGCTCTAATACGCTACTGGTAGAGGTATTTCCGCCGCAGGTACGCGACTTCTACATGGGTTTTGTGGACTGGGCCCCTACCCCACCCGACCACTACATGGGTATTTTTCGGGAAATCCGGCTCCGCCGGACGGGAAAGGTGACCATGGAAAGACCCTTCGTGGCCCCGGACGTCCAATCCGGCTACCCTCCGCAGAAAGCCAGCCTGACCATCAGCACCGAACTGACCAACCACAGCGACAAACTCAAAACGGTACGGCTGACGGGCTACATTGAATCCATTCGATTTGAAAAGGAAGTGTCACTGCAACCGGGAGAGCGCAAGTCTGTTCGGTTCACACCGGAAGAGTTTGCGCAGTTGATCATCCAAAAACCCCGCTTATGGTGGCCCAACGGGCTGGGCACGCCGGAAATGTATGATCTGCGACTGGAACTACACGAGCAGCAGCAGCCGCTGGACGTCCACACGGTTCCGTTTGGTATCCGTAAAATAGAAACCTTCGTCGACAACCGGGGCGTGCGGGCGTACATGATCAACAGCCGGCAGCTCACCATCAAGGGCGCGGGCTGGGTGGATGATCTATTTTTGCGCTACCAGCCAGAAAAAGACTCGGCCCAAATTCAGTACGTGAAAGAGATGAACCTCAACGCCCTGCGTTTTGAGGGCGTATGGGGCAACAACCAGCATATCTACGATCTCTGCGACCGCAACGGCATTCTGCTGATGGTGGGGTGGAGCTGCCAGTGGGAATGGCCCGATTACCTGGGCCTGCCTCTGAACATGAAGCCCGGCGACGAGAACCTACCCATCAACGAGGGCGTAGACCTCTACGCTGTGAAGCTGACAGCCAACGAAGAAACACTGCTTTCGGACTACTTCCGCGATCAGGTGAAGTGGCTGCGCAATCACCCGAGTATCTTCACCTGGGCCGGCGGCAGCGACGCCATGCCTGGTCCCTCGCTCGAAAAGCGTTACCGCCAAACGCTGGCCGATCATGATCCTACCCGTCCGTTTTTAATATCCACGGGAGACTTTACGAGTACCATTTCCGGCAAGTCGGGTATGAAAATGAACGGTCCCTACGAGTACGTGCCGCCGGTGTACTGGTACGAAGACAAAAAGCTGGGCGGGGCCTTCGGGTTCAATTCGGAGGTAGGTCCCGGACCGCAGATCCCACCCATGAGCAGCATCAAAAAGATGATCCCCGAAGCGAAGCTATGGCCAGCCGATAACGATGTATGGAACTACCATTCCGGCCGGAAAGACTTCAACACCCTGGGTGTGTATCTAAACGCCCTCAACAAACGCTACGGAACTCCCAAAGATCTGGACGAACTGACCCTCAAAGCCCAGCTGATGAACTACGAGGCCATAAGGCCGATGTTTGAGGCCCATACCGTCAATCGCGCCAAAGGTACCGGGGTGATCCAATGGATGCTCAACTCTCCCTGGCCGGAGTTTTACTGGCAACTGTTTGACTACTACCTGATGCCCACCGGGGCCTACTACGGCACCAAAAAGGCCTGCGGGCCGGTGAATGCTATTTATAACTACCACGAAAAGATGATTTACTACGCTAACGATACCCAGGAGGACATCAAGGGAGCAACGGCCGAAGTAAAATTACTGGACAGTAATTCAAAGCTTATCTGGGAGCATACTACTACCTACGATTTGCCCAACAATAGTACATCGGGGGTAGGAACCGATAAAATCCCCACCGACAGCCCGGTGTATTTTCTGGATCTGAAACTGAGGGATAAAAGCGGCAAACTGCTGGCTGACAATTTTTACTGGCTGGCCAGCAAGCCCGACCAACTGGACTGGGACCGGTATTTTTGGTATTACACGCCCCAGAAGCAGTTCGCGGACTTTACGTCCCTTAGCAAATTACCTAGCGTACAACTACAAGCAGAAAAGACGCTGGGAGAAAATAACGGCCAGCACGAAATCACGGTCCGGCTATCCAACCCCACCGACAAAGTGGCCTTTTTTGTGGAGCTGGAAGTACAGGATGAAAAAACTGGTGAGGCTGTAACGCCCATTTTCTGGTCGGACAACTATGTGTCGCTGCTGCCGGGAGAAACAAAAACCCTGACCGTACGCTGCAAAAAGAAGCAGGGTTTTGCCCCAAAAGTGATGATGCGGGGAATGAATGTGGCGACGGTTGCGGCTTTGTAGCGTTTTCTTTTAACCAAAAAAACAACCCGGACCAGTAGCGGTCCGGGCGTTTTGACAATTTACTGTTTTGTGATGACTACCGTGGTAATGCTACCGGGTGGTACATCCAATGCCAAGGTCTTATTCGTAATTTCTAAGTCTTTACGGGTCATACTGGCCGTTTCGGTGGTGGTGTAGGCAGTTGCGGTACTGCCCTCCCATCCGCCGATCTGCACATTTTTGACCGAAAAAGCCTCCCGATTGAGGATGACTACTACCAATTGACCTCCTTTCTGGTAGGCAGTAATTTTCAGGGGAGTAGTTGAAGGGCTGTCGGCTCCGATCCGGACAAATCCCGGCCTGATAAATTTAGAAAAATGGGAGAATCCTATCCCCCGTTTAAGTACTTCTCCATTGGTTGTCCCCTCTTCGCCATCCCCTAAAAACGAATAGTACCGTTGCAGGTACCACCAGATGTAGGCATTCCAGTTGTGAGTCATGGCTTCGTGTACGGTACCAAGCATTTTCATGGATTCAGCCCATTTGGCGGCTTCCGAATAGGTATTCCA
The DNA here is from genome assembly GCA_950075905.1 of uncultured Persicitalea sp. Lineage (GTDB taxonomy): Bacteria > Bacteroidota > Bacteroidia > Cytophagales > Spirosomataceae > CATMVR01. Next base: position 7,078 of record CATMVR010000172.1, read on the forward strand.
TTTGGCCGCCCCGGCATTGCCGGTATCCAGATTCAGCAGGTACTCCGTCATCCAGACTTCCTTCTTCTGCTGTTCTGCCAGCGGAAAGGGGGCTAATCCTCCCCCGTAGATATGTCCGGCCACTATGTCAAATTTTTGCGATGCCTCCGCATCCGACAAAAGGGCGTTAGTCATCGCTTTGTTAAAATTCAGAGATTCGGGGGCAGCCAGTTTGGCCCCTTTGATTTCTCCGGGTGCTTTCAGGAAATTGATCATCTCTTCGGCTGTCCAGTCGCACGACTCGTAGTTGGGTTTCCAGTCAGGTTCATTCTGGATGGACACTACGTCAATTTTAGCCCCGTTCTGAGCCATGAAAGCAATAAATTCATTGATGTAGTCTTTGAAAGCTTTGTAGTTTTCGGGCAACAGGCGTCCTCTTACATCACTCTTGTTGTCTTTCAACCCTGGTGGTGGCGACCACGGGCAGGCCAGTACTTTCACCCCATACTTATTTGCTTCCTTGACGGCTTCCACAATGATGGGCCATTCGCTTTTATTGGATGATATCCGAACGCGAAAAATACTCAAACCTAACTCATTGTCGTTCAAACCAAATGCTTTCTTCGCTTCGACCGGTTTCAGCGACTGACTCCCCCACATCCGGTTGGCACCACCGAAGCCCGCAATCGTCTGGTGGGTTTCGCCGGGCTTGATAACCACATTCACCGGATTGGGTTTTGGCGCTGGCGTCGCACTTTCGTCATTTCCCGGTTTGCAAGCCACACACAGGCATACCAGAACAAGCAGTAATATAGTCCATTTCATATCTTTCAAGTTTCAGATTTTAGGTAGGTTAGGCAAAATCAACAGTAAACAGCGGGTAGGAGAAGCTATTTGGAAAGTATGGTAAGGGCAAAAAAATAAAGGGAAGCTCCCTTTATTTTTCTGTCTATGAAAATTTACTCTGTGTTTATTCCAGGGTCAATAACCGGGATTCTGTTCCAGCACAGCCCCACGGTTTCTTTCAATTTCGCCCTGCGGAATGGCCCAGAGGTTGAAATGCGGCCTCATGTTCACGCCATAGAATGGGTTCAGACGAGTGACGCGGTCATACAGTTTGCCAAGTCGCATCAGGGTCAGCATCCGCTTTTCCTCCACGCCCAGTTCCCGCATGCGTTCATCCAGAATAAAGTCAATACTCATATCGGCAGCGGTAGCCAGTTTGGCTTTGGCGCGGGTCCGGATCACGTTTATGTCCTCGGCGGCTTTGGCGGCATTGAGGGCATGAAGACGTATATTGCCGAAAATGCCGTAGACGTTGTTATCGACGCTACCCATCCCTTTGCTGACCAAATCTCGGACCACGCCAACGTCGCCTGTGCCGGGGTTCCTGTGCCGCGGCTTCAGGTCGTGCGCCCCGGTTGGCAAATGCCCCCGGGGGCCACCGTCCTTGAAGTCGATAGCCTTGACGGCGGCGCCGCAATTCTGCCCCGTGTCGCCCGGCGGGTATTCCTGACCACCGGACAGGGGGGGCTAGAATCGTTCTCAGG
>CATMVR010000173.1 GCA_950075905.1 uncultured Persicitalea sp.
AAGACTCCTGCCTGCTTTGCCCCTGTACCCAGTCGCGGAAATCTTCGTCCTGCACAAAGTCCTCAACGCTGTATGTATGGTAATTTTTCATTGATCTCGAAGTGTCTGTTTGTAGGTAGGATACCCTTAGCCCCGATTTATACCCTCTAAAATTTGTACAAGCAGTACACCTGCCGCCCAATGCTTGCGCAGGCTATTCAGTGACTTTTGCAGCAGGTTATACACCGACTGCCGGCCCAGCTGCATTACCTCGGCTATCTGCTCAAAGCTTAGATTCTGGTAAAAGCGGAGGTAGATCAGCTCCTTCTGCCGGGTAGGCAGCTGATTCATGACTTGTTCGAGCTTACGAAGCTGGTACACTTCGTGCTCTTCTTCAATGAGCCGCAGGTCCGACGAAAACTCCACCGCAAAGGCATACTCGTCGGACACCGTAGCGTGGTCGATGCGATTTTTTTTGGATAGCTCGCGCAGAATGCGGCTTTTGAGTACCACCAGCAGGTAGGCCCGCACATTTTCCACGGAGCTGATGGTTTCCTGCATTTTCCACAGGCTGAGAAACGTATCCTGAATGCAGTCCTTGACAAAATCGCGGTCGGCGTGCAGGCGCATGCCCCAGCTAAACAGATCGGGATAGAATTTTTGCATCAGGTGGGCCAGGGCGTAGATATCACCGGCCCGGTATTCCTGCCATAATCGTTGGGCTTCTTCACAAGGTACTCGTCGGGTCATGGGTTTGCGGCTACGTGTACTCCTAGGAGTTGCCCCCAGCTAAAACCTAACCCTGTTTCTGAAACAAATTTTATAGAAAGTATTTGGATAGTGCCAAAAGGCGCTCACTCCCGTAGCCGCACCGCCACCCCGCCTTTGGGCAGAAGCGCAAAGTCCAGGGTGTCTGTAGCCTGTACGGATCGGGTGATTTTTCGGATGCCCCCCTGCCCGTCGTCTTCGTAGATATCGGCGGTGTACTTTTTTCCTTTGGGTAAAAAATCAAATCCAAGCGTCAGCGAGCGGGCCAGGTTGTTGGTCACGGCCCCGATGTACCATTCCTTGCCGTGGCGGCGGGCTACGGTGATGTGCTCGCCGGGCATACCCGCGGGCACGCGGGTATCGTGCCAGGTAGTGGGCAGGTACTTCCAGAGCTCTATTTCCTGCCGGTTGGTAAAGTGCTCGGGCCTGCCGTACCAAAACAGGTACTGCCACGGACTATAATTGACAATGGAAAGAGCCAGTTGGTGCGCTTTGGTGTTCTTGAGCCGCGCCACCTGCTCGCCGAAGCAATAGGTGTAGTCGGCCGCGCCGGCCAGGAAGCGCGTAAAGGGCAAGATGGTATTGTGCGTAGCGTCGGGGAACTCCTCGTTGCCGCGTATACCCTCCTGCGTCATCAGATTGGGGTAGGTGCGGCTATACCCCGTAGGCATGTACTCGTCGTGGATATCGACCATGAGGTGGTACTGCGCGGCCTTCTTGACGGCCTCGTGCATCCAGGCGGTCCAGTAGTGAGAGCCTGTATGCACAAAACCAAACTTTACGCCCGCCACGCCCCATCGCTGGTACAGGGGAAAAATCGAATCCAGCTGGTTTTCCAAAGCCCGGTGGTTGACATACAGAATCACCCCCTTGCCTTTTTCTTTCGCATAGCGGATGATGCCCGGCAGGTCCAGGTCGTTGACCGGGTTGCGGCGCGGATCTACATTGACCTTACTGGCGTCTGAAATCTGCTCGTATTCGTGGCCGTACCAGCCCGCGTCGAAGTGCACGAAGTCGAGGTTTTGCTCTACGGTAAAATCAACCAGCCGACGGGCGCCGGCCGTTGAGAGGGTTACCTCGCGCATCACTTTGCCGGGTTTGATCCAGCCGGTGTCTTTGATTTTATTGGCCGGATTAAGGTTCAGAACCAGGTAGTTGTTTTCCAGGAGCTGCGTAGGTCTTTCGGCCACCATCACCACCCGCCAGGGGGTACCAAAGGGGGAGGTACCCACAATCTCGCCGTAGAGATTACTCACGAGTTCGTCTTTGGAAGAGCGCAGCCGGAGCCGGGGAAAGTTAGTCTGACCAGCGTGCAGGATACTCGCCCACAAACCATTGCTGAGCTGAATAGTCAGGGGTAGTTCGGCCCTCTTTTCCCATTCTTCGGGTGCGCAGAGTTCGTAGCTACCCTGGGCGTGGTCGGTGGAAAAAAACTGGCTGTTGGGCGGCAGCCGGAAGTGGGTATCCTCCTGCCCTATCTCGATAATTTGGGTACGGGTACTCTCGGGGAAAAAGTACCGGAAGGCGATGCCTTCGTTGTAAGCCCGCACGATGAGCTGCATCTCGCCCTTTTCGCGGCCTTTGACCCTGGTGGTATCCTGCAAAGTAATAGTCAGCTCGTGGTAGCGGTCCGGAATCTGCTCGCGCTCGCCGTAGACAGGCCGCCAGGTGGTATCGGTGCTCTGGATAGTGACTCTCTTTACCACCATTTTTTTGTTCCAGTCGGGCGCGGTGGCGTAGCCGTTGGGATTGTGGAGCAGGCCCATGGCTGAGGGCAGAATCACGGGTTTCTTCTGGTAGCGGATCTCATAGGTAGGTACGCCGTCGCCCTGCGTGGAAAATTGGAAGGTCAGATACCCGTTCGGTGAAGCCACGCGCAGGGAGTCTGACTGGGCGTTTGAAGCAAAGACAGAGAGCGAAAAAAGGAGGCAAAGTACGGGAGCAATGCGAAACGGGAAAGCGGGCATTACACAGATAGGCTAGTTGGAAAATAAATATGACTAAAAAAGCTTTCCCGAAGAGAGACTTACCCATGGGGGCATTCCTGACGAACTACTTTAAAAACAAAACTCCCGGCGCCGCACCGCTATACATAGCGATAGTGCGAACAGCCGGGAGTAATCATTATCGAATACCTATTTAAAGTTCTGTTGGGGCTACTTGGCCAATTTTGGATTCACGTCAATCTCCGACTGAGGAATGGGCCATTGGTAGTCGGACTCCCGGAAATTCTTGGAGGTAACAAACCAACGCCGCTGTGGGTCCTGCTTTCTGGATGTTTTGGGCAGCAGGGTAGAGTTCGGGAACGGCGCGCCCCAGAAATCGCCGGTCAGTACCTCTTTCCCGATTTTCCAGCGGAAGATATCCCAGAGCCGATGCCCTTCAAAGGCCAGCTCAATGCGCCGTTCGTTGCGCATAAGTGGGCGAAGCTGCGCGGCGGGCATTACTTTCAGTGGCGGAAGGTTGACGGACGCCCGGCCCCTGACGGCGTTGATGGTCAGGTCCAGCAGCTCCTGCGTAATGGGCTTGCCCGCTTCCAGCTCGGCTTCCAGGTAGCTCAGCAACACCTCGGCGTAGCGAAGAATGGGAATATTTCCGCCGTAGTCTAACATGAGGTTTCCACTGAAATTCTCATCAAAAAACTTCCGCAGACCGTAGCCCGTGCGGGTGGCCTGCTTGGAATAGGTGAGTTGATCCAGCGACCGGGTGGAGTCGGGATGGCATACGTACTTTCGGCCACCAAACTGGGATCCATCCCAGAGAAGGTTATACCGGAAACGGGGGTCACGGTTTTTTCCCATGTTGCTGACGTCAAACCGGGGGTCAGAGTAAGAAAGCGGAGTACCATCGGCAAACCCGTAGGCATCGGCCAGGCTTCCCAGGGGGTTCACGATGTGCCAGCCCGAAGCCACGGCCGGGAAGGCATGCTGGGTCAGTGAGTTACCGGCTTGTCCACCCAGGTACTGCACGCTGAATATATTCTCGCTGCTGTTTTCGTTGGAAGGTAGGAAAATCGACTGGTAGTCGGGGTCGATCCGGTTTTCTTTCAGGTCGATGATCTGCTTGAACGCCGCGGCTGCTTCGGTATACTTCTTTTCGCTCAGGTAAATTCTACCCAGAAAACCCAGGGCGGCCTGTTTGCTGGCCCTTCCAATTTCTGAGGCTCCTAGCCTGGCGTAGTTGGGCAGTGCCTGGGCCGCCGCCGCGAATTCGGAAATAAAAAACTGCACAACCTCACTTTTGGGGGCTTTATCCACGTTGTTGGCCTCATCGGGCGTGAGCGTTTTCTGCACCAGGGGAACTGAACCAAAGTACTGCGACAAATAAAAGTACTGGGTAGCCCGGATAAACCGCGCCTCGGCTTTCATGCGCTCTTTTCGGGTGTTTTCCATCGGTACTTTCTCGATGTTTTCCAGAAAATCATTGCAGATGGTGATCCTCTTGTAGGAGCCACTCCAGTAGCCATTGATCACGTTGTTATTGGGCAGCAGGGTACCGTTGGTCAGGCGGTTTTGGGTAGAGTTATCACCGCGCCGGTCGTAGAGATTATCGGTGGCAAATTCCAGAAAGACAATGCCACAGTAGGTCCACCAGTCGGAGGGTACCACCTGGGTGCCGTAGTTGATCGAGCCCCGGTACATGCCCGTCAGGGCAATCGTAGCGTTGGATTCGGAGGTCCAGAAATTATCCTTGGCAAAGGAGTTGGTCGGAAATTTTTCCAGCTCGCTGTCGCAGGAGACCGCGGAGATCAGGAATAGCGCCAGCAGGGCGTAGCGGGTATAGGTAGTCAGGAATTTATGAGTGTTCATGGGTTGTCAGAGTTTAAGGTTCAGACCAAATGTTACCGTTTTCAGAATGGGGTAGTAGGCTCCCCCGCCGATTACCTCGGGGTCCCAGCCCGCGCGGTATTTGCTGAAAGTGAGCAGGTTTTCGGCGCTTACGTATACCCGGGCCCGCTTTACGTGGATGGCTTTGAGAAGATTGTCTGGCAGGCTATACCCCAGCTGTACGTTCTTGAAGCGCAGGTAGGAGGCATTCAGAACCCAGAAATCGGACATGACCGTATTGGGAGTGCCGCTGTTGGAGATTACTTCCAGGCGCGGGTAGTCAGGGTAGCGGGTGGGAGCGTCGGGATTGAAGCGTCCGTCCATCTGCCACCGTTGAATATTCCCCAGATTGAAGAACGCGTAGCCGGCGTAGCCATCCAATCGTCCTTTGACGCCCGCCACACCCTGCAGAAACGCCGAGAAATCAAACGACTTGTAGTTGAAGGTGATGTTTGAGCCAAAAGTGTACTTCGGGATCTGACTGCCCAGATAGGTGCGATCGTAGATGGGGTCTACTTTTCCGTCGGGCACGCCGTCGGGGCCGCTGATGTCTTTGTACCGAATGTCGCCGGGCTCAGGGCGGGGGGTAACCGCCGTTTGCGTGGGCCAGTTGGTGATGTCGTCGTTGCTGGTAAAAACGCCATCCGAAAGGTACCCGTAGTACATATCAATCGGGAAGCCGACGAAAAGATCAGAGCCATTGCCCACGAGTCCGTTGGGTTGGTTTACGTTGCCCAGGCCCAGAGTCACTAGCTCGTTGTTGATAATGGAGAAGTTTCCGTTGATCGAGTAGCCAAAATCCTTGTAGCGGTTGCGGTGGCTTACGTCAAATTCCCAGCCGGTGTTTTTGATTGCGCCGGTGTTGGTTTCGCCGATGCCCAGTCCCAGGATGGACGATACGCTGGAGGAAGGCCGGAACAGCACGTCATTGGTATTTCGGCTGAAATAGGTAACGTTGAACAGAAGCTTGTTGTTGAAAAAACCGGATTCAACCCCAAAATCGAGGGTTTCGGTAGACTCCCAGCGGATATTCGGGTCGGTATACACCGAGTAGGCCGCCCCGGTGGATAGGGTGTTGCCGAAGGGGTAGTTGCGGCCGGCGGCCAGTACCTGCTGGTAGGGGGAGTTGCCGATGTTCTGGTTGCCGAGCACTCCGTAGGAGGCTTTCAGTTTCAGGTCAGACAGCCAGGTGATTGATTTCATGAAAGGCTCCTGGGCGAGGCGCCAGCCCACGGCCGCCGAAGGAAAGAGGGCGTACTTCTGGCCGCTGGGAAAGCGCGAGGAGCCATCGTTCCGGACGGTAACTTCAAAGAGGTACTTCTCCTGGAAACTGTACTTGAAACGGGAAAAAATGGATTGAATGGCCCAGGCGGCATCAAAACCATTGGCCTGCTGATTTTCCAATCCGCCCAAGTCGAGTACAGTGTAATCGTTGCTGGGGAAACCCTGCCGGTAGCCGGAGAAAAAGCTGTTTTCCTGTTCCTCAAAGGAATAACCCACCAGCAGACTCAAAAAATGGTTTTTGAGTTCTTTGTTGTACTCGCCGGTGAACTGTAGCGTTTTATAAATCTCCTTGTTGCTTAGCTGGTCGAGGTACGACTGGTTGAGCGTAATCTGGTCGTTGAGGCGCTGGGAGGCCAGGTAGGAGCGGCGCTCGAAGAGCGAGAAATTATACCCGCCAATGGCTGAGAACACCAGTCCATCCAGGGGTTTCCAGTCAAGCTTGGTGTTGATGCCAAAGCGCGACGTCGGTGCCCGGAAATAAGACTGGGAGGCCAGCCAGGCTACTGGCGTACCGCCACTCTCAGGGCCAATGCCGTAGTCGCCGTTAGAGGCCTGTCCCAGGAAAATGGCCGGGTACCGTACGGCGTTCTGAACCAGCTGATTGGTAAGCTCGCCGCCTTTGTTGGCGGTGGCCTGCGGCTCTTCGCGCTTGTCGATAGAACCCGAAAGGCGGGTGGTCAGCTCAAAATTACGTCCCAGCTTGTTTTGCATATTCAGCCTTTGGTTGAAGCGCTGGTAGCTGTTTTTTTCGATAATCCCCTGCTGCTGCAGCACGCCACCCGAGAGAAAGAACTTGTTGTTTTCGTTGCCGCCGTTCAGGGTAACAGTATGCGAAGTCTGACGGCCGTTGCGCGAAAACAGATCTTCCAGAAAACGTGTATTGGGGAAGTTGTCAGGATCACTTTGGGAGCGGTATTTGGCAATGTCGTCGGCCGAAAAGCTGTTGCTGCCCGAGGCCACATTGAACATTTCGGCGTATTCCCAGGAGTTAACGAAGTCGGGGAGCCGGGTAGCGCTATTGATACCCGTGTAGCCGTCATAACTCACCGACAGCTTGTCGGAAGCACCCATCTTGGTTGTGATCAGAATGACGCCGTTGGCCGAGCGGGCGCCGTAAATGGCCGCCGAGGAGGCGTCTTTCAGCACCGAAATGGTCTTGATGTCGTTGGGGTTGATGTCGTTCATGTCGCCCGGAATGCCATCGATCAATACCAGGGCATTGGGCGTAGCGCCAAAAGAGCCCACGCCCCGCACCCGGATCTGCCCGGCGGCCTCGCCCGGACGTCCCGACCGCTGCACCACGGTGACACCCGGCATCTGGCCCGTAATGGCCTGGGAGGCCTGTGTTACCGGCCGGTTCTCGATGTTTTCGGAGGTAATCTGCGAGATAGAACCAATGACATTCACTTTCTTCTGGGTACCGTATCCTACCACCACTACCTCTTCGAGCGCGTTCTCATCCGGCTGCATCGTTAGTTTGATTGAACTTTGGGTACCCACGGCTACTTCCTGGCTTTTATAACCCACAAAGCTGAATACCAGCACCGCCGAGACGTCGGGCACATTGAGGGTAAACTCGCCCGAAGTATTGGTGGTCGTGCCCCGCTGCGTACCTTTCAGTACCACACTCACGCCGGGTAGCGGGCCGCCACGCTCGTCGGAAACGGTACCCGTGACCGTAATATCGACGCTCTGCGGGGTACCAGTCTCCCTCTCGGAGGATATTTGGGAGGTTTCGGCTTTTTTGAGCACGATGAAATTGCCGCTGACTTCATAAGTAAGCCTATGGGGGGTGAGCAGGCGATTCAGCACACTGCCCAGGGTTTCGTTTTTAGCGGTGATGCTCAGCCGCTTTTCGGCCGGAATCAGCTGCGGGATGTAAGAAAAACGTACCTTGGTTTCCTTTTCCAGGGTTTGCAGCACGGTGGTCAGTTTGCGGTTTTGCGCTTCCAGGGTTACCCGCTGGCTCAGAATTTCCTGGGCGATGACCTCCCGGGCCAGGGAAAATTCGGCGAAGGCCAGCACCAGTGCAAATTGCAGGCAGGCTAAACCTACCAGCCGGCGTTGCTTCGAAAAGACATGTAGTAATTTTAGCATAAAGGTTTGGGTTTAAGGGGCAGCCGGTGCCAGCCTGTAGGCGAGGTACCAATTACCAGGGTTGAGAATATGAGACGTAAGTATTATGTATTGCTAGTGGGCATGTCTGGTGTAAGCAAAAAAAATTAAAAGTCGCATCCCGGGCCATTTACAACTATGCGGGTACCCCATACTTCGTACGTAGCGCCAATGGTCTGGCAGATGATATCGAGTTTGCGGAAAAGCGTTTCGTCCTGCAGCGGAACCGTGATACGGCAGTTTTTGAGTACGTCGGCGTTATATTCAATGGTTACCCCGTACGACTCTTCCAGAGTTTGGAACACGTCCGGTACGGGCGCGTTTTCAAACCGGAAGTCCGGGTGCGCCGCGGGCGTTTTGAGTACAGCCGGGTTGGTCACGTAGCCTGATGTGAAACCTTTCTTATCCATGTTATAGCTAACCTGCTGATTGGCCGTCAGTAGGACCATTTCTTCGGGTTTACCGTTTTGCGAATCCCGGAATTTATCCAGGCGAAATACTTTCACCTTACCCGTCTGTACTTCTACGCTCGGCGTTTTGTTTTCGGCAAAGGCATCGATGATAAAGCTGGTGCCGACTACCTGGGTAACAAGTTCGTTGGCGAAGACA
>CATMVR010000174.1 GCA_950075905.1 uncultured Persicitalea sp.
CGTGCTATGCCCGTGGCCATCAAGGCCGTGGGGCAGTAACGCTCGAAGAAGAAGCAGCGGATTAAGATTAAAACCCAGGCCAACGCCCAGCTGACGGTGTCGGTAGTAGATGAGGGTATCCTGCAAATCAAAAATTTCCGGACGCCCAATATCCACGGGTACTTCTACCAGAAGCGCGCTTTGGAAGTAAACAGCCACGATCTGTATGCCTTCCTGTTCCCCGAACTGACCTTCTCTACCTCGTCGAGTACGGGGGGCGACGGCTACGATCTGGAACGGCGCATCAACCCGCTGAGCAACGGCCGTACCGAGCTCGTTACCTTTTGGAGCGGCATCCTGACCGCCAACGGCAGCGGGGAAGCGACCTTTGAGGTAGACATTCCGCAGTTTAGCGGCGACCTACGCGTGATGGCCGTGGCCTACAAGGATAAGTCTTTCGGCTCGGCCTCACACAGCATGAAGGTTGCTGACCCGGTGGTGATCAGCGCGGGCGCGCCCCGTTTCCTGAGTCCCAACGACGTACTGCAACTCCCCGTGAACGTGAGTAATACGGAGAAAAAGGCGGCGAACGTAACGGTATCGCTCCAAACCAGCGGTACCCTCACCAAAGGCGAAGGCCCGGCCGCGCAAAAGCTCACCATTCCGGCCGGTAAAGAGGCTCGGGTGCTGTTTACGGTGAAGGCCGGATCGGGTATCGGAGCCGGGAAAATTACCGTGAAAGTCGGTGCCTTTGGCGAAACCTTTGTGCAGGAAACTAACCTGAACGTCCGCCCCGCTTCGCCGCTGCTCAAAGGCAGTAGTTCGGACGTGATTGCGGGCGGACAAACCGGTACCATTGATCTCAACCAACGCTTTATTCCCGGTACGGCCCGGGCGCAGGTGGTACTCAGCCGCTCGCCGCTGGTGCAGGGCGGCGGTAAGGCGCTGTCGACGCTGCTGGGGTACCCCTACGGCTGTCTGGAACAAACCATTTCGAAGGCGTTCCCGCAGATATACTTTGCGGATCTTACCAAAGCCATGGCCGCGCCGGTGTATTTGGTACGCAACGGCGAGAGCGATTTTAACCCCGTCACCAACGTGCAGCAGGCCATCCGGCAAGCCGAAACCCGGCAGCTCTTCAACGGCGGACTGGCCCTGTGGCCTGGCGCTACCCGCGAAGACTGGTGGACGACCGCCTACGCTGTTCATTTTCTGGAAGAAGCTCGTCGGGCCGGTTTTGAGGTGAACGGCGCTACCCTGAGCCGCGCCATCGAGTACCTCACCACCAAAACCGGTAGTCCCGCCACGGAGCAGGTACCCCAGCAAACCGAAGACGGCAGCACGGTGAGCACCCTGAAAGCGCAGCGCGAAAGCCTGTACTCGCTCTACGTACTCGCCCTGACCGGCCGTCCCAACCGCTCGTCCATGAACTACTACAAGCAGAATCCCGACCTGCTCACGCCCGACAGCCGCTACCTGCTGGCGGGAGCCTTCCAGCTGGTGGGCGACTCGCGTAGCTTTGCCGCCCTGCTGCCCAAAGGCTATCAGGCCGAGGCCAACTACCAGGAAACCGGCGGTAGCTACGCCTCCCCGCTACGCAACGTGGCGCTGGTGCTGAATACCCTACTGGAAACCGACCCCGATAACATGCAGATTCCGCCGCTGGCCCGGCAGCTATCACAAGCGGTGAAGAGTGCTTCCTACCTCAACACGCAGGAGGCGGGCTTTGCCGTGCTGGCCCTGGGCAAGATGGCCCAGCGTACTTCCGGCTCTACGGTAACGGCTACCGTAGCCACTAAGAGCAAGCAGCTCGCTACTTTCGACGGCAAGGAACTGAGCCTGGCGCAGGGGATTCTGGACCAGAAACTGGCCGTACGCACGCAGGGCAAGGGCGATCTGTACTGGTTTGCCCAGACCGAAGGGATGTCGGCCACGGGAGTCTACACCGAGGAAGATCAGGGCTTGCGGGTGCGGCGACAGTACCTGACCCGCTCTGGCAGCACCGCTTCTAACATCAAGCAGAATGATTTGATTGTGGTAAAAATAAGCGTGGCAAGTACTACCGGACTACCCATCGAGAATGTGGTAATAACCGACCTGCTGCCCGCGGGCTTCGAGATCGAAAACCCGCGCCTGACCGAGCCCCGCGACATGCCCTGGATCAAAAACGCCGCTGTACCCGACTACTTCGACATCCGCGACGACCGCATCCATTTCTTCACCACGGCTACGGGTAAAGAGCAGACGTTCTACTACCAGGTACGGGTGATTTCCAAAGGTACCTTTACCGTAGGTCCCGTGGGGGCCGATGCGATGTATCAGGGGGAGTATAGGAGCTATGCGGGTGGGGGGAAGGTGGTGGTGGAGTAGGGATGAATGCTAACCCCGATTTGTGATGAACGCTAACCCCGATTTACAATAGGGACGGTCGCCCGCTGGCGTTGAATCATTTAGCGTCTGTGACGCGACAACCAACAAATTCAAGAAACCAAACCGATGCCATCTAGCCAGTATTTCGTCCGCAATTCAGAAGGGGTCTACTTCCTCACCATGACGGTAGTGGATTGGGTAGATGTGTTTACTCGTCCTGCTTATCGGCATATTATTGTAGATTCCTTGCGATACTGTCAGCAGCAAAAGGGATTGCACCTATTTGGCTGGTGCCTCATGTCCAACCATTTGCATTTACTGGCCATGGCAGCTGATGGTATCAATCTATCGGACATCCTACGCGACATGAAAAAGCACACCTCAAAGCAAATAATCAAAGCCATTCAGGAAGAACCCGAAAGCCGGAAGGAGTGGATGTTGCGACGGTTTGCGTTTGAAGCCAAATATCGTCCCAATGTGAAAGAGTACAAATTTTGGCAGGACGGAAATCATGCGAAGGAATGTATTTCGCCTGAGTTTTTATATGAAAAACTTGACTATATTCATCAGAATCCTGTTCGGAATCTGCTTGTTGAAGAAGCCGAGCATTATTTGTTTAGCTCTGCCCGCAATTACGCGGGGTTGAAGGGTTTGCTGGATGTGGCGTTGGTGTAGCGGGGTGGTTTTTCGCGTTAAAAACGCTGAACGATGCAACCCCGATTTAAAATCGGGGTTAGCAGGGGCTTCCCGCTGTGGGTTACCTTGTGGATGGTGTTGTAGATGGTGCCTTCGGCGAGATTGATGGTACGCCCAATCCGTATTAGAGAATCGGTCGGGCCCGTCCAGGTACCTACGTAGATGATCTCGGGATCGGCCAGGAGCCATTCAAAATCAACCTCGCTCAGGCCGGGAATAGGGTCGACGTGGTAGGTAAAGTACCCCACAACCGCCCCGACATTGGGTTGGGCCTGGCGGACGTCCGGAATTTTGAGCCGGGCGGAGTAGGTGCCAAAATGGGTGAAGTCTTTGGAGATAATCTCCGGCCCCTTGCCCGCGCCCGCTGCCTCGTCGGGATCGAGTTGAAACAACAGTACCTTCGTATCCGGCTCCGACGGAGAAGGTACCCCTGATTTCCATTTAAAATCGGCCTTATTCCCGGCGGAGCCATACCTGAAATTTTCGAGCGACGCATCGCTGAAATCTTCCCGGAAAGCGGCGTGGTACTTTTTGGGCTGGGCGTTAGCCGCAAGGCTTACTGTCAAGATGAGAGCGATTATTAGTAGTCTTTTCATGTTGCTTTATTTGGATATAAGGGAATAGGAGCATTTGCAAAATACAAAAAGTAGGTCGGGTTTGGAAGATTTTTCCTGGTATCGTTCATAGAGAATGGATTGAATTTCCCTACCTAAGTCTCCTCAGGCCTTGCAGGACGCCACAAAAGCCAGCCAATGAATAATTCGTTATATTTGGAATACGACGAGACATTCAATGATCAAGGAAAAGAAAAAACCAGAAAAAAGCCGTCGGACAGGCCTGTGGCTACCGTTAGAAAGAAAGACCCCAGGAAAAAATCGAACTCGGCACCGGGCGGCACCTTATTTACATGTCCGAAACCCTGTTCGATGAGGACCTGGAACGATAAAAGCTAGCTGAGTGACAGCAAGGAAATAGTCCTTAATCCTCCCCCCCCCTCCTCTTTCCATGACCCAAACCAAACGAATTTTATCCATCGATATCATGAGAGGGCTGACGCTCTTCTTGATGCTGTTTGTCAATGATTTGTACGTTCCCGGAGTACCCAAGTGGCTCGGGCACGTTGCGGCAGGGGTAGATGGCATGGGCCTGGCCGACTGGGTCTTTCCCGGTTTTCTGTTTATGGTGGGGACATCCATCCCGTTTGCGTTCAAGGCGCGGGAAAAGAAAAACGAGACTACGCCGCAGCTGCTCCTGCACATTGTCTTGCGAACAATCAGCCTCTTGATTATTGGCGTTTTCATGGTCAATGCCGCCGAAAACTTCAACGCCGAACTCACCGGCATGAACCGAACGCTTTGGATCGTATCCGGTTACGTGGCAGTTTTCCTGATCTGGAACAACTACCCCGAAGAAAGCAAACTCCGCTATTTGAAGTACCTGGGCATTGCGCTGCTTATATTCCTGGCCGTCGTATTCCGGGGCGGTACTGCCGAAAATCCGACCTTTATCCAGAAAAGTTGGTGGGGGATTCTGGGCCTGATCGGATGGGGGTACTTTGCTGCCGCCATCACGTACCTATGCTTTAAGGATAAGCTTGTGGCTACGGTCCTGACCCTGCTTTTGTTTCTGGGTTTAAACATTGCTTCCGAACTAGGCCTTACCGGTTTTCTGAACCCAGTGAAACCCCTATTTGGCGTTATCCTTAACGGAAACATCCCCCTGATTGTACTCTCCGGGCTGGTGGTGGGTATTTTGTTGAAGAAATTCCAGGATGCTCCGTCGACCCTACTGAAATATATTATTGGTATGGCGATCATCAGTTTTGTGTTAGCAGCCGTTTTGCACCAATGGTTTATCATTTCCAAACTGGGTGGTACCCCCAGTTGGGCCATGCTCTGTACCGGTATAAGTTTGCTACTTTTTGCTTTACTTTTTTACGTTATTGATGTGAAGAATAAAGTAGGTGTGCTGTCAGTTTTCAGACCGGCGGGCCAAAACTCCCTTGGTACGTATTTAGCTCCCGATATAGTGTATTACCTGCTTTGGGCGTTGCCGTTTCAGGTACTGGTGTATAAACAAGACTATTCGCAGCTATTGGCGGTACTTGGCTCGGTGGTGTGGGCATTCAGCATGATTGCCCTGGCCGCTCTACTGGCTAAAATGAATATTCGTTTAAAATTATGATGATGAAAAAAAGTATTTTGTTTGCCCTATTCGTACTGTTTTCCTTCTTTGCCGTTGCTCAAAATGACCTGCCGGTACGCGGGCTTGCCATCGCTGTACCGGATAAAGAAAATGTAGATCGGTTCGTGAAATTTATCAATGAGGAGCTTGCTACCCGAAATATCAATACGCTCATCTTGCGGGTAGACTACAATTTCAAGTACAAAACGCACCCTGAACTGGCCGAAGAAAACGGTCTGACCCAGGCTGACGTAGACAAACTGGTGGCGGCCTGCCAGAAACACGGCATCGCCATTATTCCGCAAGTGAATTTGCTGGGGCATCAGTCCTGGCATTCGAAGGCCTCAAAATTGCTGGAAGTTTATCCCGAATTTGACGAAACGCCGGGCGTCCAGTTACCCGAAAAGTACGAGTGGCCCAATGAAGACGGACTGTATTGCAAAAGCTATTGTCCGTTGCATCCGGGCGTACACAAAGTGGTTTTTGAAGTCATGGACGAAATCGTCGCGGCTTTCCAAGCCGATGCTTTTCATGCCGGTATGGACGAAGTGTTTTATATCGGACATGAGGATTGCCCGCGGTGTCAGGGACGGGACAAAGCCGAATTGTTTGCCGGGGAACTGACCAAAATCCGCAATCATCTGGCGTTAAAAAATAAGCGGCTCTGGATTTGGGGGGACCGATTGATCGACGGCAAAACCACCGGTATTGGTCTTTGGGAAGGAAGTTATAACAATACCCACCGCGCCATTGACCTGATCCCGAAAGATGTCATGATCTGTGACTGGCATTACGAGCGACCTGACCCCACCGCCGTCTATTTTGCTATGAAAGGCTTCGATGTAGCCACCTCGCCCTGGAAAAAAACGCCCGTGGCTCTCCAGCAAAAACAAATGATGCTCGACCTCCGGGAAAATGCGACCCCGGCAATGAAACCACATTTCGCTGGAATAGTACAAACCGTGTGGAGCGGCGCGGGAGGTTTCTTAGAGAGGTTCTACGCCGAAAGTGAGGAAGACAGCGATGCCAGGTGCTTTAAGGCGTTGTTTGCGAAGGAGTAAAAACATAGTAAGAGAAGTTGGTCAATAGCTTTTGACAATGCTGGCCAAACGACCGCTCATTTTATATACACTGTCTTCCATTGGAAGAGGCACAAACAATGCTTAGTGAGGAAGTCTACGAGGTGTAGGAGTAGTTAAATATCTTTTACATTCGTTAAAAACTTAAAATCTACCTGCAAGTTGTATATTTGTAGGCGTAAGCAAGAGAATATCTCATTTAGGCATACGCATCCAATCGACTTAATAGAGTTTCTTGTTTTATAGCTTTTTGCTGTATCCTAATTTTTATTTAATGTATAACGAAATATTTTTAGCGCCAAGGTTAAGTGGTTCTCGGTTCGAGGATCATACTTTGCCTGTAAGTATTTTAGAAGACTTCACTGCATTAGAGGAATTAATAATTGAAGTAGCAAAGGGCATCTATATTAAAGAAAACCCTAATAGAAGACGCGTTCCGAAAGGGTTTTCTGAAAGTATTTATTTAAAATTGACCGGTATTGAAGAAGGTAGTTCCATACCTAAACTCATTATTGCAAGTGTGGTTGCGATGAACTCTGCCTTGCCAATTGACAATCTTGATAGTTTTACATACTTTGAAAAAGCAAAGGATAAGATTATATCCATTATCAAAACTGTCAATATTGGAGAAGTCGTTAATGATGAAGATCAAAAATACCTTTCATATTTTAATAAAATCGGAAAAAACTTACTTGATGATGAATTTATTGATTTTGGTTATGATATTGAAACAAATTCATCATCAAACGCTGTTTTAAATAAAAATACTCGAAAAAAACTACTTTTATCAAGAGAGCAAAAGGTAGAATATTCTGATAAAATAAAACTTTTTGCACTTATTCCAACAATTAATCAGAATGAGAATAAATTTTCGATCGACTCAGATGAAGGAATCATAGAATGTGAATTGAAAGATGAAATTCTTAGTACCGTTTTAATTGCTGTTACTGAATATAAAAGCAAGACTTTTATATCGTTAAAAGGAACAGGAATATACAATTGGAATGATAAATTAGTAAGAATAGAAGATATTGAATCGATTGATATATTAGATAATTGTGATGTTTCATTAAGATTAAATGAATTATCCAAACTCAAAAGTAATTGGTATAATGGGGAAGGAAGAACTCTTAATAAATCAAAATTAAGTAATTTTGGTAATATATTTAACTCTTACTATAATAGCAAACTCCCCTTACCCGCTATATTTCCAACCTTAGAAGGCAACATTCAATTGGAATGGAAAAACGGCAATAAAAATATCGTTTTAGATATAAATATAGATTCATTAGAATCTAATTTCTTCTATTACGATGATTTTAATGATAATGATGAAATTGAACAAACAATTATTCTTTCATCACAAGAAAATTGGAGTATTTTAAATTCATTAATTGAGGAAAATATTTGATGGAAGAAAACAATAACCTACATCGACAAATACATCCTTCATTTGTTGTAAATGATCATATATCAAATCAAGCTTTTTTGGAAAAAAGTACTATTGTGTCGTCGAGCGCATTTGCACCAACACAGAAGGATAAAGATAAGCTATCGGTTTACAACGGCTCAAAATTTACTCCAAAAGAATCATATGCACACTTCATTAAAGACTATATATCATGTGGAGTATTAACAGTAACAGTTAAAGAAGTTATTGAGATTGATTCGCTAAGCTGTGAAGAAGACAATGATCCTTTTGATGGACATAGTTATATTGATTTTACAGAGGTGACAAGCAAAAATCAAAAAACAAAAAAGGCTGGTAAATTAAGAGATGCGGCAGTAAAACGAGGCTGGACATTTAAACCATAAACCCCAGACTTTTTTGTACCCTTAACCTGGGTATAAACTAATAGAAGAAAGGGTAAGGACGAAAGATCGTAGCCTCCGATGTTGCGTTGTGCGGATGTTTTCCAAAAGAAAAACTGCGAACTAAAAATAAATAGCAATCTTTGAATGCGACCTCGCTCGCTCCCTTAGTTTGTAGTTTTGGCCATTCTCCCTGCACCTTCCGAATGAAAAAAGCCCTCATCCTGGCAGCGGTTTATACCCTAGCCATGCTTCTTGTCTATTTTTTGCTCAATACTTTTCTGGATGGAAGTATCTGGAACGGGATGGTCGTGAGCAAATCGGCCCTGACCACTGAGTACTGCGAGTACAACAACGAGCACCGGTTTTTTCATCAGAATATCAATACCTACTCCAACCTTGCTTACTTCTTCTTTGGGATTTTTATCTGCGAATTGGCCCGGCAGGATGTTA
>CATMVR010000175.1 GCA_950075905.1 uncultured Persicitalea sp.
AATGATGGCAGAAGTAACAAAAGGACGTACGCCGTCGTGTACCGCCACCAGGCCGGAATCAGCCGAAATCCGCCCCAGCCCGTTTTGCACCGAGTGAAACCGGGTGGCCCCACCGGCCACCAGCTCATAGGTAGCCTGGTAGTGGTACTGCCGGCAAAGTTCGGCCCAGGTCTCAAACTGGCTTTCAGGTAGTACCAGCTTAAGCTGGATCTGGTCAGAATAACTCCGGAAGGCATCGAGGGTGTGCATGAGCACGGGCTTTTCTCCGATGCACAAAAACTGCTTGGGGATATCGCTTTTCATGCGGCTACCGCTGCCCCCGGCTACAATGATGGCAAATTCCTGCATGGCTGTGTGAGTGGTGCTACCCCCTGCTTTGGGGGAAAAAGTTTTGGTTGGTAGTGAACAGGCCAACGGTACCGGGCCCGAATGCTAAAAAAAAGCCAGTAACTATCCGATAGCTACTGGCAATGTATAAAGGCACAGGCAAAAATTACAAGATAAGCATGGCATCGCCGTAGGTAAAGAACTTGTACTTTTCCTTGATGGCAACACGGTAAGCTTCCTTGATAAGCTCATTGCCGCCAAAAGCCCGGGCCGACATCAGCAAGATGGACTCCGGCAGGTGGAAGTTAGTAACCATGGCGCTGGCCAGCTTGAACTCGTAGGGAGGGAAAATAAACTTGTCCGTCCAGCCTTCCACTGATTTCAGATGCCCGCTGGCCGACACCGACGACTCAATAGCTTTGAGGGAGGTAGTACCAACTACACATACCTGCTTGCCGCTGTCCAGAGCCGCATTGACAATATCTACGCTGCTTTGTTGAATCTCGTAGTTTTCAGAGTCGGTCTTGTGTTTGGTCAGATCTTCTACGTCTACACTCCGGAAAGTGCCCAGTCCTACGTGGAGTGTCACGGGTGCAAAACCCACGCCTTTTATTTCGAGGCGCTTCATGATGGCTTTGGTAAAATGGGTACCGGCCGTGGGGGCGGCTACAGCACCTACATGCTCGGCGTAGATTGTCTGAAAGCGCTCCCGGTCGGCGTTTTCTACCTTACGGCGGGAGATGATTTCGGGAGGCAGGGGCGTTTCGCCCAGCTGATCTACCAGCTTCATAAAATCGTCGTGCGAGCCGTCGTACAGAAAACGGATCGTGCGGCCGCGCGAGGTAGTATTATCTATTACTTCGGCTACGAGGTCGCTATCCCCAAAATAAAGTTTGTTGCCCACCCGGATTTTTCGGGCCGGGTCTACCAGCACATCCCATAGCCGCATGTCGCGGTTGAGCTCCCGAAGCAGGAAAACCTCAATTTTTGCCCCGGTTTTTTCTTTTTGACCAAACAGGCGGGCCGGAAATACCTTGGTATTATTGATCACCATCACATCTCCGTCGTCGAAGTAGCTGACAATATCACCAAAAGTTTTGTGTTCGATTTGCCCGGTTTTGCGATGGACCACCATCAGCCGTGATTCGCCCCGGTCGGCGGGATGTAAGGCAATAAGACTTTGTGGAAGGTCAAACTTAAATTCGGATAGCTTCATAGCTTTATATCAGCAATATAGTGTTGTTAATCATCATAGAAAATACCCAATAAAAAGATTACTGATGTATCGCTACAAAAAATTAAGACCGCAAAATTACAAAAAATATCACAAACTTCACCCTTATTTCCTTACGTCTTTACTATAAAAGAATAGGGGGTCTTGGTTTTTACTCCCAGCGCCCCCTGTGATGCCTGCAAAGGTGAATACTGCCCGCCTTCCGGGCCTAGTTTTTTCTGTTGCGCCACTTACTGACGGCCCCGGGGGCCTCGCCGGGGGTGGGCAACGCGGCCCTTTTGCGCCCTTGCTCCAGCACGCGGGCCGTCAGCAGCGCGGCCACTTGCCGGTAGTCGGCGTCGGGGGTAGGGCTTAGCTTGTCGGGCGTAAAGTATTTTGCCACAAAGTGGGTATCAAAGTTGCCGGATCGGAAAGCCTCGTGCTCCATCACGAAGCGGCAAAAGGGCAGAGTAGTTTGTACGCCGGTAATCTGGTACTCGTCAATAGCCCGGATCATTTTCTGAATAGCCTCTTCGCGATCCTGACCGTAGGTGATCAGCTTGGCAATCATGGGGTCGTAGTGAATCGGAATCTCCATTCCCTGCTCAAAGCCGTCATCTACGCGCACGCCGTTGCCCTGCGGGCGTACGTACGTATGCAGGGTACCTACGTCGGGCAGAAAGTTGGTGGCGGGGTCTTCGGCGTATACCCGTACTTCTACCGCGTGCCCTTTGATGGCCAGGTCTTCCTGCCGCAGAGCGAGAGGTTTGCCTTCGGCAACGTAGATCATGTGCTTCACCAGATCTACGCCCGTGATCAGTTCCGTAACCGGGTGCTCTACCTGCAGGCGGGTGTTCATTTCCAGAAAGTAGAAGTTGAGCGCTTCGTCTACAATAAACTCCACCGTGCCGGCTCCGTAGTACTGGCAGGAGCGGGCCACTTCTACGGCCGAGCGGCCCATAGCTTCCCGGATTTCCGGGGTAAGCACGGCCGAAGGGGCTTCCTCCACCACCTTCTGATGCCGCCGCTGCACTGAGCATTCCCGTTCGAAGAGATGAATGATATTGCCGTGCTGGTCGCCGAGTACCTGTATTTCGATGTGCTTGGGCGAAGTGATGTATTTTTCAATAAACACCGACCCATCGCCAAACGAAGACACGGCCTCACTCACGGCGCGGTCCATCTGCTCGTCAAAGTCTTCGGGTTTTTCCACAATGCGCATGCCCTTGCCCCCGCCGCCGGCGCTGGCCTTGATCAGGATGGGGTAGCCTATTTCTCCCGAAATCAGCTTGGCTTCGGCGCGGTCGGTGATGGCGCCTTCGGTACCGGGTACCATCGGAATATTGTACTGCGAAGCGGCCTTTTTGGCGGCTAGCTTGCTGCCCATTACTTCAATGGACTCCGGCGAAGGCCCGATAAAAATGAGACCCGCTTCGCGCACAGCCCGGGAAAAACCGGCGTTCTCAGACAGGAAGCCATACCCCGGATGGATAGCATCGGCCCCCAGTCGTTGGGCTACCTCAATGATTTTATCTCCGCGCAGGTACGACTCAGACGAGGGCGCGGGGCCTATGCATACGGCCTCATCGGCGTAGCGCACGTGCAGGGCGTGGCGGTCGGCCTCGCTGTACACTGCCACGGTGGCTATGCCCATTTCGCGGGCCGTGCGCATGACCCGCAGGGCTATCTCCCCCCGGTTGGCAACGAGTATTTTTTTTATGTCAGGCATTTTTCGAAAGTTGGAATTTCAACCAAAAGTAGTAATTTGATCTATGGTAGCACAGAAATGTTGCCCCTTCCTTACGGTATATAGAGCATTTCGCCCAGAATAGCATTAAAATTTGCCTTTTCTAAAACCATACTGCCCGGAAATACGTCTATCCATGATAAGGATCATAACTTTCTGAAAGTAAGTAAGCTAGTTGGATGCAATATTTTTTATAATTTTGCATTTATTTGCGCTGAAAATTATTTTACAACCCACATAAACAAGTACCAAGTGGATATTTTCGAGAAACTACGTGACAACTGGGGACCGATCGGTACACCCGCCAAGATGTTGAACAGTCACCACTATTTTTCATTTCCCATGCTGGAAGGTGAGCTGGGACCCCGCATGCAATTTATGGGGCGGGAGGTTTTGAACTGGAGCCTGAACAACTACCTGGGCCTGGCCAATCATCCCGACGTACGCCGGGTCGACGCCGAAGCCACCGCCAAGTGGGGACTGGCCTATCCGATGGGTGCCCGTATGATGTCGGGTAATTCTGTGTTGCACGAAACCCTTGAAAAAGAACTGGCGGAGTTTGTGGGCAAGAAAGACGCGTTTCTGCTCAACTACGGGTATCAGGGTGTCATGTCGGTGATTGAGTGCGTCTGTGATCATCGTGATGTGATTGTGTACGATGCCGAGTCACATGCCTGCCTCATTGATGGTATCCGTCTGCACAAGGCCAAGATGGGCCAGTACTACAAGTTCAACCATAATGATATGGAGAGCCTCGAAAAAAACCTGAAGCGCGCCACCAAACTGGCCGACGAAAAGGGGGGAGGCGTGCTGGTGGTAACCGAGGGCGTGTTTGGTATGTCTGGAAAGGTAGGCAACCTGAAGGCCATCGCCGAGTTGAAAAAGCAGTATAAGTTTCGCCTCCTCGTAGACGACGCCCATGGGTTTGGTACTATGGGAGAAACCGGTGCGGGCGTGGGCGAAATGATGGGCGTGCAGGACGACATCGACCTGTATTTCTCCACCTTCGCCAAATCCATGGCGGCTATCGGGGGTTTTGTGGCCTGCGACGATCCGGATATTATCATGTACCTGAAATATAATATGCGCTCGCAGACCTACGCCAAGGCGCTGCCCATGCCCTACGTGGAAGGCTGCCGCCACCGGCTGCACATGCTCAAGACGATGCCCGAGCTTCGGGCTGACCTCTGGAAAATTGTGGAAGCATTACAAAGTGGCCTGCGCGAGCGGGGCTTCAATATTGGCGAAACCGAATCGCAGGTGACACCTGTGTTTCTGCACAGTGAGGGGGGCATTCCCGAAGTGACCCGCATGGTGCGCGACCTGCGCGAGAACATGGGTGTGTTTTGCTCCATCGTAGTATACCCCGTAGTACCCAAGGGGCAGATCATGCTCCGGATCATCCCAACGGCAACGCACACCCTGGCTGACGTAGAGTACACACTGGATGCTTTCACCACGCTGGCCGAAAAGTTGAAGAACAGAGTGTATCAGGTAGATGAAATACGAGTAGCTGTCTGAGTAAAAAAATGCTCAATAGGAGCAAACAGGGGCATTTTTTAGAAAATGCCCCTGTTTTTTTTTAGTTTTATTTGAAAATCAGTCACTTGTTATGCTTCTGAAAATCAATTAGTTATAAAAAAGTAAAAATAACTTGGACTTTTTTAAGTGTTTTTTTTGATTAATCGAGTTGCAGGAATAGTTTTAATTACTAAATTTCGAACAAAACATGCCTAAACAACGTGTTTTACGCATTTTTTAAACTAAAAATCAAAAATTATGGCACGATTTGATGAAGTGAAAAATTTAGTAATGTCACTGGAAGGTGACTTCGAAAAATTCTACGATAAAAAAAATCAGGCTGCGGGCACGCGGGTTCGCAAAGGTATGCAGGAGCTGAAAAATCTGGCTCAGGAAATTCGGAGTGAGGTTCAGGATATGAAAAACGCAGAAGCGTAAAAAACAACTGAGACCAAAACTCAAAAAAGCCCGGCTCTATCTGCAGAGTTGGGCTTTTTTGGTGGTCGGATTTCGCGGTAGCTCTCAGAATTTCTCCTTATTCATCAGTGTTGCTACCCCACGGGTGGTTACCTTGCGGGTTTGGCTGTCAAGAATTTCCGTACTGATTTCGGCCGTATGCTTGTCAGGGTTGATACTCACGATCGTGAATACTCCCTCGTAGTCGGTATCCACAAACATAGGCCGCATAAATTCGAGTGTCTGCTTCAGGTACACCGAGCCATAGCCCGGATACTGGGTACCAAGTACCTTGGTAAAAACACTCGCGCCCAGCATGCCATGGATAATAGGCCGCTTGAAGGGCGTGGTGGCCGCAAATTCTGCATCAAGGTGCAGCGGGTTGGTATCGCCGGTCACCTGCGCAAAGGCCTCTACGTCGGCCTGACTAAAACGAAAGGTATGCGTAAAACTGCTGCCTGCTTTGGCTTCGATATTCATGAGGAAAGGGGGTAAAAGTGTTCTGAAAATAAGGAATCGCTGATGAAATACTCAATCTTTGGTCAAAAATCGGACAAACTGATCAGCTGCGCAACCATTCTTGCGGATATTCTCACAGATGGCCGAGAAGTAGATTCGCAAATAGTGTTTCCGAAACCTGGGTGGAATTCCTAACTTTGCGATTCTATTTATGAGGCAGATGATGGGCCACAACCCTCCCCATAACCTCCAATCATACTGGCTTACGCATGGCATTCTGGCATTCTTTATCAAAATTTATTCTTAAAAATAGGGCCGTTCTGGTAGCTATTGTGCTGCTTTCCACGGCCTACATGGGCTACCGGGCCTCCACCATCCGGCTTTCGTACGAACTGGCCCGGATTCTCCCCGTAGAAGACCCCAACTACCAGCTCTACGAGGATTTTAAAGCCCGCTACGGGGAAGATGGTAATGTGATGGTGATCGGGATCGCTACCGACAGCATGTTCAGTAAGCCCCTGTTTAACGACTGGTACGCCCTGAGTAGCGAGGTGAAGCAGATCGACGGCATCAAGCAGGTACTTTCCAACGCCAATCTCTTCGACGTGGTGCGCAACGACAGCCTGCAGCGCTTTGATTTCGTACCCTTGCTAGACCATGCACCTACCTCGCAGTCCGAAATAGACTCACTGCAAGCCCGGATCAATGACCTGCCCTTCTACCGGGGCTTTGTGATCAGCGACGACGGCCGGGCGCACCTGATGGCCGTTACCTTCGACCAGCAAATGCTGAATAGTAAGAGCCGAATTTCCATGGCCAACGAAATCAAGGAAAAGGCCCTGGCCTTTGGTGAAAAACACAACCTCGACGTGCACCTGTCGGGTATGCCCTACATCCGGACGGAGTTTATGAGCAAGGTCAGTAAGGAAATGGGCCTGTTTATGGGCCTGGCCTTTGCCGTAACGGCTCTCATCCTGCTGCTCTTTTTCCGGTCAGTGCTGGTATCACTGGCCGCGGCCTTTGTGGTGGGCCTGGGTGTGGTGTGGTCGCTGGGGCTGATTTCGTCCTTTGGCTACCAGATATCCCTGCTGTCGGGGCTGATCCCGCCGCTGCTTATCGTCATCGGCATTCCCAACGCCATCTTCCTCATCAACCGCTACCAGCAGGAGTTTTCACTGAGTGGTGATAAAATGGAAGCCCTGCGGCTTTCCATCGAAAAAAGCAGTGAAACTACCTTCTGGGCCAACGTCACTACGGCCATTGGTTTTGGCGTATTTTACCTGACGGGCAGCCCGCTACTCACGGAGTTTGGCCTGGTGGCCTCGCTTTGCGTCATGATCACCTATGCGTTTTCTATGATCATGATCCCGATCATATTCAGCGTGTTGCCTACCCCCACGCCCCGGCAGATGATGCACCTCGACGCCCCCCGGCTCAATGCCTTTCTGGGCCTGGTAGGGCAGTGGGTGCGCTCGCACCGGCCGGTGATTTACACCAGCATCGCAATCGTAACGGCTGTCTCTATCTACGGTATTACCAAAATAACGGCTATTGGCTACGTGGTGGACGATCTGCCGCAAAATGATCCGGTCTATGCCGATTTGAAATTTTTCGAAGAGCATTTTAAGGGCGTACTGCCCTTTGAGGTAACCATCGATACGGGCCGCCCCGGTGGCGTACTTGACCCACGCACGCTGACCAAAATGCGGGTGATGCAGCGGGAGTTTGCCAACTACCCTGAAATCACCAAACCGCTGTCGCTGGTGGAAGCCATCAAGTTTTTCTACCAGTCGTACCGGGGGGGAGATCCCAAGTATTTCCGCATGCCCGGCGCGCTGGAACTGAACAAGCTGGCCAGCTATGCCTCTACGTTCAAAGGTAAAGAGAGCCGGTTTGGGAGCTTTATGGACAGCACCCGGCGGTATACCCGCGTGAGTTTTCAGATTGGTGACGTGGGTACCCGTCGTATCAGCGAGCTGTACGGGGAGTTGCAGCCTAAGATTGACACAATTTTCAACTACGATGCCGCCACGGGCGAATGGAGACCCAAAGAGGAGCGTATCGAGGCGAGCCTGACCGGAAACAGCGTAGTGTTTACCAAAGGAAACGAGTACCTGCTGCAAAATCTGGTGGAAAGTACCCTGCTGGCTATTGTGCTTATTTCGCTCATTATGGTGTTTCTGTTTGGCAATATCCGCATGATTGCCATCGCGGTCATCCCCAGCACGGTACCGCTCATCATTACAGCCGGTATCATGGGCTTTCTGGATATTCACCTCAAACCGTCCACCACGCTGATATTCAGCATAGCCTTCGGGTTATCATCTGACGGGACGATTTATTTCCTGACCAAGTACAAAGACGAGCTGCGGCTGCGCGGGGGCAGTATTGCCGATGCGGTATCCCGTACCATTCAGTCTTCGGGAATCAGCATGTTTTATACCGCCATAATTCTCTTTGCGGGCTTCTCCATTTTCGCCGCATCCACTTTTCAGGGTACCGTGGTGCTGGGTATCCTGGTGTCCATTACGTTGCTGATGGGGATGGCCTCCAACCTGATTTTGCTGCCCGCCTTCCTGATGTCGCTGGACAAGCGTATTCAGAAAAAGCAGGCGCTGAAGCAGTCAGCGGTAGATCCGCGGCCGTCGGCGTAAGGGGCAGTCGGCGGTCGGCTATCGGCTTTCGGCTCATTTGTAATCGCACATTGTTTTCTAACAAAACGACCTCAGTAGCACAATGCCACTGAGGTCGTTTTAGACTTTAATTAAATCTTGTTCAAAAAATAAGTACTTGTGCAGAATTAGTTTATATTTTAACCGCAAAGACGCAAGGGCGCAAAGATTTGATAA
>CATMVR010000176.1 GCA_950075905.1 uncultured Persicitalea sp.
TCAATCACTCATTCACTTATTCAAAATTATTTAAGACGTATCTCTGATACACAGGCGCCGGAAGCTACCATCGGAAAGACATTTTCTTCCTTCTCTACGATTACTTCCAGCAGGTAGGGCTTGTCGGATTGCAGCATCGTATCCAGCGAAGCGCTCAGATCTTCGCGCTTCTCGCAGGTATGCCCGGCCACCCCAAAACCCTTGGCAATGGTGATGAAATCGGGGTTCTGCAATTCTACGAATGAGTAGCGCTTTTCAAAAAACAGCTGCTGCCACTGACGTACCATGCCCAGGTAGTTGTTGTTGAGGATGATGGCCTTGACGGGCAGACCGCTTTGGGCAATGGTACCCAGCTCCTGAATGGTCATCTGAAAACATCCGTCACCGATAATGGCTACTACCTCGCGGCTCGGGTCGCCCACTTTGGCACCGAAGGCCGCCGGCAGCGCGTAGCCCATGGTACCCAGCCCACCCGACGTAATGAACGAATTGTTGCGCTTGAACTCATAGTAGCGGGCGGCCATCATCTGATGCTGCCCCACGTCGGCCACAATCACAGCCTCACCTTTGGTTTTGTCTGAGAGCATACGCACTACCTCCGCCATCTTGATTTTCTCTGTGGTTGGGGCCAGCTCGGGTTTGGTGATGCACTCTTCCTCCTCGGCGTCGAGCTTTCTGAAGACTTCCTGCCATTCCTCGTGGCTATTGGGATTAAGCATCGGAATCAGCATTCGCAACGCCTCTTTGGCATCGCCCACCACGGGCGCATCGGCCTTGACTACCTTGTCTATCTCGGCGGGGTCTATCTCAATATGCACCACTTTGGCCTGCCTGGCGTAGCGGGTTACGTCACCGGTTACCCGGTCGTCGAAGCGCAGGCCAATGCCAATCAGCACATCGCACTCGTTAGTGAGGCGGTTGGTGCTATAATTTCCGTGCATACCCAGCCACCCGGCGTACAACGGATGATTGACCGGCACCGACGAGAGTCCCAACAGCGTGGAGGCGCAGGGAATGCCCGTTTTTTCTACCAGCTCGATCAGGTCTTTCTCGGCTCCCGCCAGCTTTACGCCGTGGCCAAACACCAGAAACGGGCGCTTAGCCTGATTGATCAGCGTAGCCGCTTTTTCTACCTGCTCTTTCTTGGGCGTCAGGCGGGGGTGGTAGCTGATGAGCTTAGTACAAAAAGCGTAGTTGAAAGGCTTCGACATCATCTCCGTCTGCGCATTTTTGGTGATGTCGATCAGCACCGGGCCGGGCCGGCCCGACTTGGCTATATAAAAAGCCTTCGCCATAATCTCCGGCACTTCGTCGGCCGAGGTGATCTGGTAGTTCCACTTTGTGATGGGCATGGTCACTCCGATCACGTCGGTTTCCTGAAAGGCATCCGTACCCAAAAGATGTTTGGCTACCTGCCCCACGATGCACACCATGGGCGTAGAGTCAATAATGGCGTCGGCCACGGCGGTCACCAGGTTGGTGGCCCCGGGACCGGAAGTAACCAGGCATACGCCCACTTTGCCCGAAAGCCGTGCGTAGCCTTCGGCGGCGTGGCCTGCTCCCTGCTCGTGACGCACCAGAATATGATCAATCTGAGTTTGATAATCATAAATGGCATCATACACCGGCATGATGGCTCCGCCGGGATAGCCAAAGATGGTTTCCACTCCCTCGGCAATCAGCGACCGTATGAGCGCATGCGAGCCGTTCAGGGTTTCGGACGCAGCGATCTGCACCTCCGGCTCCATGCCTTCCAGCGTTAAGATATTGGCTTCATTTCTTTCCATGACATTGTTTGTATTTGTGATGATGTCTTTTTTAGTTATTACATTTCGTCGGTCACGCAGCCTTCGCTCGCCGACTTTACGTAGCGGATATACTTACCCAGCATGCCTTTGGTGAAGCGGGGCAGGGGCTGCACCCAGGCTGCGCGGCGGGCGGCCATCTCCTCTACGGAGATATGCAGCGTCAGCTGACGCGTGTTGGCATCGATAGTAATTTTATCTCCATCTCTCACCAGCGCAATTGGTCCGCCATCGAAGGCCTCCGGGGTAATATGCCCCACCACAAAACCGTGGGTACCGCCCGAAAACCGCCCATCGGTAATCAGGGCTATCTTGTCGCCCAGACCGGCCCCCATCACCGCCGAGGTGGGTTTCAGCATTTCGGACATCCCCGGCCCGCCTTTAGGACCAGCGTTACGGATTACAACCACCTGCCCGGCTTTGATCTCGCCTTTCGAAAGGGCATCAATGATCTCCGATTCGTGCTCGCAGATCTTGGCTTCGCCCTCAAAGTGCAAGCCTTCTTTACCCGTAATCTTCGCTACCGAGCCCCCAGGCGCGAGATTACCGTACAGGATCTGAATGTGCCCCGTAGCCTTGATCGGCTGCGAGAGAGGGAATATAATTTTCTGATTATCAAAGTCAAGGTCCGCAGCTTCTGCCAGGTTTTCGGCTACGGTTTTGCCTGTTACAGTCATACACTCTCCGTGGATCATACCGTGCTGGTAGAGGTACTTCGTAATGGCCGGTACCCCGCCTATTTCCAGCAGATCTTCCATGTAGTACTTGCCGCTGGGTTTCAGGTCAGCGATGAAGGGCGTGCGGTTGCTGATATTCTGAATATCGTCGAGCGTCAGCGGTATACCGGCCGAACGGGCAATAGCCAGGTAGTGCAACGTAGCGTTGGTAGATCCTCCCAGCGCCATCACTACCGTCAGCGCATTTTCCAGCGACTCCCTGGTAATAATATCTTTGGGCGTAATGTCCATTTCGAGTAGCTTTTTCATGGCCGCCCCGATCTTCTTGCACTCCTCCTGCTTGCCGGCGTGGGTAGCCGGATAGCTGCTGCTGAAGGGCAGGCTCAGGCCCATGGCCTCGATCGATGCCGCCATGGTATTGGCGGTGTACATACCTCCGCAGGCGCCCGGCCCCGGAATCGAATTCTGGATTACCCCCTTGTAGTCTTCGTCCGAGATATTGCCCGCAAACTTCTTGCCCAGCGCCTCAAACGCCGATACGATGTCGAGCTTCTGCCCCTTATAGTGCCCCGATCGGATGGTACCCCCGTACACCATAATGGCCGGGCGCTCCAGGCGGGCCATGGCCATCACGGCCCCCGGCATATTCTTATCACATCCTACTACGGCAATCACGCCGTCGTACCACTGCGCCGCTACTACGGTTTCGATCGAGTCGGCAATGAGGTCGCGGCTGGGCAGCGAGTAGCGCATGCCGTCGTTGCCGTTGGTCATGCCGTCTGACACGCCAATGGTATTGAACACCAGCCCCACCATGTCGTTGGCCTGCACGCCCTGCTTTACGTACACCGACAAGCCGTTGAGGTGCATATTGCAGGGGTTTCCTTCGTAGCCCGTGCTGGCAATGCCGATCTGGGGCTTCTCCATATCTTTTTCGCTGAGCCCCACAGCATAGAGCATGGCCTGGGCGGCAGGGTTGGTTACTTCCTGGGTGAGGGTACGCGAGTACTTGTTCAGAGTCTGGGTATCGGTAGTGTTCATTGGGATTGTACAAAAAAATTTAAGTTGGCTGAATAAGATTGAGACATTGGATTATAATTAAAAACGCCCCACTCAGCGGAGGTGTGAGTGAGGCGTCTGATCTGGCAAGCAGCTTCCACTCACACCCTTAATGGGTGTCTACGAGTAGAATGACAAATAGGATTGTGTTGCGCATACCAGGTATATATTTTATTTTTCTCATTTAGTGAAATTTCGCTGAATGCGAAAATACACTACAAATAAGAACGGTATCTTTCTATTTTCCAAATATTTTATCTACTTTTTCTCTATTTTGTCAACAACGTAAGTCATTCCTTATCTTTGTAAAAGAGCTAATCAGGAAATAGCTATTTTTAACTATAAATAATACTATTGAGTACTTTTTATGTCAACTACTGAATCCGCGTCAGTCTATGACCACCTGGAACAAATGAGCGTCCGGGAGCTACTAACGAACATCAACAAGGAGGATAAGACCGTCCCCTGGGCGGTTGAGAAAGCTATTCCACAAATTGAGAAACTTGTGGAGCAGATCGTTGCCCGCATGAAACAGGGCGGCCGTTTGTTCTATATCGGCGCGGGTACCAGCGGCCGCCTGGGAGTGGTCGATGCGTCAGAATGCCCCCCTACCTTTGGCGTACCTTTCGATTTGGTTATTGGTATCATGGCCGGTGGCGATCAGGCCATCCGCAAAGCGGTAGAGTACGCCGAGGACGACCCCGAGCAGGCCTGGAAAGACCTGGCCGCCTACCACGTCAATGAACTGGATACCGTGGTGGGCATTGCCGCTTCGGGACGTACGCCCTACGTGATCGGTGGGCTGCAGGCGGCACGGGCGGCGGGCGTACTGACCGGCTGTATTGTCTGCAACGATGGCTCGGCCGTAGCCGCGGCGGCAGAGTTTCCGGTAGAGGTAGTGGTGGGCCCCGAGTTTGTGACGGGCAGCACCCGCATGAAGTCAGGTACGGCCCAGAAGCTGGTGCTCAACATGGTATCTACATCCGTGATGATCCAGCTGGGCCGGGTACAGGGCAACAAGATGGTTGACATGCAAATGACCAATCACAAGCTGGTGGAGCGGGCCATCCGGATGGTGCGGGAAGAGCTGAACATTTCGGCCGGGGAGGCTAAAAGCCTGCTGGATGCGCATGGGAGCGTGCGCGCCGCCATTGAAGCCGGACAAACACGGCCTCATTGAAAACCCTTCGGGGCCTGTGCGTGTTTAGTAAGGCATGGGCCACCCCATTTGTCTGATATATCAACCTTAACCCCACATACATGAAAGCTGCTATTCTAGAAGCCCTTCATCAACCACTGTCCACCCGAGACACCGACAAGCCATTGCCCCAAAAGGGAGAGGTGATCGTACAACTCAAAGCCGCCTCGCTAAACCACCGCGATGTGTGGATTCAGAAGGGGCTGTACCCCAACATCAAAACGCCGATTATCCTGGGCTCTGACGGTGCGGGCGTAGTGACAGAGGTAGGCGAAGGCGTGGGCGAGTATTGGCTGGATAAAGAAGTGATCATTAACCCCTCGCACGGCTGGGGCGACAACCCTGCTTTTTACGGCAATGAGTACACTATTCTCGGGCTGCCAGAAAATGGCACTTTTGCCGAATACATCAGGGTGGATGCCCGTTACCTGCTGCATAAACCCCCGCATCTGTCATTCGCAGAAGCCGCTACGCTACCCCTGGCGGGGCTTACGGCCTGGCGCGCTCTGATGACGCGCGGCAACTTTCAGCCGGGGTGCCGGGTGCTGGTTACCGGAGCGGGCGGCGGTGTGGCCCTGTTTGCCATTCAGTTTGCCGTAGCGGCCGGTGCAGAGGTATGGGTAACGTCGGGCTCGGATCACAAAATCCGGAAGGCCATAAACCTGGGGGTGAAGGGGGGAGTGAACTACAAGGAGCCTACCTGGTACCGCGACCTGCTGGTAAAGGCCCACGCGCCCAAAAGCGGGTATTTCAACATTATCATTGACGGTGCCGGCGGCAGCGGTTTTGCCCGGCTGATCGACGTAGCCGCTCCCGGTGCAAGGATCTGCTTATATGGCGGCACCACCGGCAACATCACCGACGTAGTACCAGCCAAAGTATTCTTCAAGCAGCTCAACATTCACGGCACTACCATGGGTACCGAGGCCGAGTTTGAAGCTATGATCCGTTTTGTGGAAGAAAAAAAGCTGACACCCGTATTAGATCAGATATTTGACCTGGAAGACGCCGAGGCTGCCCTGCGCCACATGGACAGCGGGGAGCAATTTGGAAAAATAGTACTGAAAATCACAGATTGACTACTCTTCCAACCAGCCAAAAGGGCCGGATAGACTCCCATCTGTCCGGCCCTTTTTTATTCGCTTTCTCGAAAGCCTACGACACCGCGTCGTATACCTGCACGCGCTCCCATAAGGATGAGCACTTTTCGATAAATTTGTGGTGATCGGGGTGATCCTGGTAGATATCCTGCGTGGCTTTATCAGGAAAAACAAAGGTGATGGAAAAGTCATAGGTATGATCAATCACCGGGCGGCGGGTTGAGGCGGGCGCACCTACGTAAGCCGTGTCGATCTCGGCAATGGTAGCCAGTTCTTTGAGCCCTTCGTGCAGCGCCTGACGGGCCTCGTCGTTTTCTTTGTCTTTAAGCCAGAAAAATACGGTATGTACAAACATGGAAATAAGAGGATTGGATGAAAAGTAAGTAAAGTGAAAACAAAGCGACTATTTACTCAGTAGGGTCTTGACCGCCGGCAGCGCTTCTTTGGCCCACAGGGCGTACATTTCCCCGGAGAAATGCAGCCCATCGGCGGCAAACATGGCGGGTTGGCCCAGACCATTACGGGATATGGGCGTAATGTCAATGTAAAGAACGCCCGCTTTTTGGGTCTCTTCTTTTGCCACGGCATTGAAAGCATCTATCTCCCGGGCTATCTGAGCGCGGTCACGCGAAGCCCCGAAGGGCGATACGCCCCAATCCGGAATAGACAGCACAAACACCCGGTCTTTGCGGCCACCGGCGTACCGCACGCTGGTAGCCAGCAAATCTCGAAACTCGGTACGAAAGCGCTCCACACTCTGCCCGCGGTACTGATTATTGACGCCGATCAGCAGCGAAACCAGGTCGTAGCGCTTGTCGTTTTTCGAAGCCGTGATAGCATCTGCCAGCTCGGCGGTAGTCCAGCCGGTTTTGGCTATGATATCGGGTACCCCCACATCATAGCCCTCTTTGCGGAGCATTTGGGCCAGCTGCACCGACCAGCGGGCGCTGTCGGCCACGCTTTCCCCGATGGTGTACGAATCTCCGAGCGACAGAAATGAAATATTGGCCTTGGAGCCGGACTGGACGAAACCATCCATGCTCGACTCAGAAACACAGGCCAGGCAGCATAAGGCCAGGCTTAGGAGGTAAGGGGTGAAGTTCATTCGGTTATTTCCAGTTTATCGGCTTTATCCAGTTTGAAAGAAAAAGTTGTGCCCTTATCCAGCTTGGACATAACGGCAATTTTAGAACCGTGCCCGTTCAGGATATGTTTTACAATGGCCAGTCCCAGGCCCGTTCCGCCCCGCTCCTTGGAGCGGCTCTTCTCTACGCGGTAAAACCGCTCAAAGATCCGGTTCAGATGCTCGGGCGGTATACCGGGGCCGTTGTCACGCACCGAGATACCGTAATTTTTCTTATCCTCATCGAAGTGGATAATCACCTTGCCTCCCTCATTGTTGTACTTAATGGCATTCTCGATCAGGTTGATCATCACCTGCTCAATCCGCTGGGCGTCGGCCATTACCCACACTTCCATAAGCTTATCGGGCTTTATTTTGATAGCAACCCTCCGATCCTGCGCTATTTTTTCCAGCCGATCCAGAATATCCTCGGTCAGAACGCGCAGATTCAGGCGCTCCATGTTCATTTTTATCGCTCCGGTCTCCATCTGAGAAAGCGTCACCAGGTCTTTCACCAGGGCGTCGAGTCCATCCAGACTCTTGGCCGCTTTTTTGAGGAAACGACCCCGAACGTTCTCGTCATCAATGGCTCCGTCGAGCAGGGTATGGATAAAGCCCTGGGCGGCAAAAATCGGGGTTTTGAGCTCGTGGGATACATCCGCCAGAAACTCCCGCCGAAACTGTTCAAGCTTTTTCAGCTCCTCGATCTCCTTCTGCTTTTTAGCTACGTACACAAATATCTCGTCGTTCAGCCGTTTGAGGGGGTTATTTTCCCGGATTAGCGACTTGCGCGAAATATTGAAGTCTTTCAGTTTTAGCTTGTGAATGGTGCGGTACATCTTGTTTACCTCGCGGTACACGATGATTTCGATGGTGTAAAGTACCAGAAAAAACGACCCTACAAAGCTCGACAACCCCACCACAAACAGCATACTGGACGTAACTCCCTCCACAAACGTCAGAAAAGAAGTGCTGATGGCTGCTATGAGAAAAGCAAGGACAAAGGCAATGACGCGGGGACTCAGAGACATGAGAAGGCGATTTGGCGGGCAACAAGCCCTTTTACGTACCCACAAATATAAAACCATTCGCGGAATGTACTACATCGTACGGCCAGGATCTCCTCACAAGCAAAAGGAGCCGGAACAATCGTTCCGGCTCCCCGAATGTGTTGAGGTCAGACGCGCCAGGGTCAGAATCCCCCCCGAAACTTGTACGTACTGGCCACCTTATCAATAGCCACTATATAGGCAGCAATCCGCATGGAAACCTGGTACTTCTGCGAGGTCTGATACACTTTGTTGAAGGCGTCCTTCATGATCCGGTCGCTGCGGCGGTTGATGCGCTCCAGCGTCCATTTGTAGCCAATACGGTTTTGTACCCACTCAAAGTAGGAAACCGTAACCCCCCCGGCGTTGGCCAGGATATCGGGTACCACCATGATGCCCTTATCGTTGATGATGTCGTCGGCTCGGGCCGAAGTGGGCCCGTTGGCACCTTCCACAATCATTTTGGCCTGGATAGACCCCGCATTGCGCATCGTGATGACGTCTTCCGTAGCGGCGGGGACCAA
>CATMVR010000177.1 GCA_950075905.1 uncultured Persicitalea sp.
CCCAGCCATTTTTGGGGAAGTCAGACGTAAAGGCTCCGCGCCAGCCGCTGGTGGTTTTGCCGTCGAAAAGTAATTTCCAGCCGTCACGCTCTTCGGCTTTGGTGAGGGTGTTTTGGGCGGCGCAGTTAATGCAGAGCAGCAGCGCCAGAGGGAAAAAAAGCAGTTTGGGCATCATCGGGATTGGTGGTAACTTCCAGTGTCTATACTAGTACCTAGAAGCAGGCTCACTCCGAATTTTACCCTAGAATCTCCTCCTAGATTATCCCTTTGACCCCGGCTTCCGGTTCGCCGCGGCGCTCAGCCGGCGCATTGTTTTCTGGGTTCGCAAAAGTACCGACACCCCTCCTTTGCTCTGAAGACAAAAGTCCAGCGTGTTTTTGTTGGTTACCTTTTGGCTTCGCTGGCTGATTCCCCCTTTCCCATCGTCCTCAAAAATCTCGGCCACGAATTTTTTTCTTTTGGGCAAAAACGAGCAATCAACCGATACGTTCCGGCTGGTATTACTGGTAATAGCGCCCACAAACCAGTCCTTGCCGTGCCGCCGGGCGATGGTGGTAAACTCGCCGGGAACGCCGTCCAATACCCTGGTTTCGTTCCAGGAAGTCGGGAGTTCTTTCCAGAGTCTGACTTCCTCCCGCCGCGTATAGTTTTCCGGTTTGCCGTACCAGTAGAGGTACTGCCAGGGGCTATATATAATCAGGGGGAGGGTCAGTTGGTGGGCTTTGGAGTTGTGCAGACGGCCCGTAGGATCGTTGAAACAGTAGGTGTAGTCGGCGGGGCCGGCCAGGAGGCGGGTGTAAGGCAGGGTGGTGTTGTGCGTGGCGTCAGGGAAAGCCTCGTTGCCCAGCACGCCTTCCTGCGTCATAAGGTTGGGGTAGGTGCGGCTAAACCCCGAGGGCACGTACTCGTCGTGCACATTTACCATGAGCTTGTACTTGGCCGCCTTCCGGATAGCTTCGTGCAGCCATACCGTAGAGTAGTGTGAGCCTACCTGCACAAAGCCAAATTTGAGCCCGGCCACACCCCACCGCTGGTACAGGGGCAGGAGCGAGTCGAGCTGCCGGGAGAGGGCCATTTGGTTTACATACAGTATGACACCCTTGTTTCGGGTTTTGGCGTAGTTGATCACGGCTTTCAGATCCAGATCATTTTTGGGGTTTCTTTTGGGGTCTACCGTTACGGTGGTGGCGTCGGCCGTGTGGTCGTACTCGTGGCCGTACCAACCCGCATCAAAATGGATATAGTCGACGTTCTGCTCTACCGCAAAATCGACCAAATCTCTGGCACCCTGCGTAGAGAGGGTCATTTCGCGCATGACCCGCCCGGGTTTTATCCAGCTATATTCTTTGACCTGATTGGGAGGATTGAGGTTCATAATCAGGTAGTTGTTTTCGAGCAGGTGGGTAGGTTTGTCAGCCACCATCACCACTCGCCAGGGGGTAGCAAAGGGGGTGTTGGCTACGACATTGCTTTGCAGGCGGCCCTTCATTTTCTCCTTTTCTACCTGCAGCCGCAGCAACGGAAACTGGGTTTGCTCCGCTTGCATGATGCAGCTCCACAGGCCATTGCTGTGGCGGGCCGTCAGGGGCAGGATGTACTGGCCCTGCAGATTGGTGAGCGGCATAAGGTGGTAGTTGCTTTGAGGCTCATAGGCTGCGTAAAGCCGGGTGCCCGCGGGCAGGTTGAACGAAGTCTCCTCCTGCCCAATTTCGATGGATACCACTTCGGGGGTACCCGGAAAGAAATATCGGAACGCAACGCCTTCGTTGTAAGCGCGTACGATAAGCTGCATGGGGCCCTTGCTTTGGGTTTTTAACCGGGCAGAATCCAGCAGGGTGAGCGTTAGCTCATTAAAATGATCGGGTATGAATTCGCGCTCACCGTATACGGGCTTCCAACTGGTATTGACCGTCCGGCGCGAGGTAGTGACCAGCGAGAAATTAGTACACCAATCCAGATTTGCGTCCAACCCCTGGGTGTTCTTGAGCAAACCCAGCGTAGAAGGCATTATAACAGCCTGGCCCCTGTAACGAATTTCGTAGGTAGGTTTTTTCTCGGTTCCCAACTTGAAAATGAACGTCAGAAACCCGTTGGGGGATTTGAGAACCAGAGAGTCCTGAGGTTGGGCGGAGATGAATAGGGGAAATAAAAACAGGCAGATAAAAACAAGTCCTTTCAGGCGTAGCTTTTTCATAAATAAAGTGGGGTTTACTGCCTGAGAAACCAGCAATTTTGATACCAATTTTATCGGTGTTTGATTTTGAGCAACCCCTTTGGTTTTTAGGTAGGCATGGGGTTATATATAGCCTCCTATCAATGTCTGATAGGAGGCTGGTATGAAAAGCCCGAATGTAGAAGCAGGAGGGAAGATGAAAAGCTCAGCTGCCCCGCAACTATCGTGCAGAGTTTTGATTTTTTACTTGCTGTACAAAAATTGCATTAAAATTTTTTCAGGATGAATACCGGCAATGGGTTAGTGCTTACTTCCGCCATGCCCTGAAAATGAAGTGGATCAACGAGAGCCAGCTCAACGATATACAGCAGGAATGCGAAAAGGACAGGTAGGGTGTGGAGGAGAAGTAAGCATTTTGCCCCTATGGGTAGTTCCTACATCTTCGGTAGCTTGGCCTTGGCGGCTTCGAGGTCCTTTTGCTTGTTCTGCAGGTCAATCACCGATCCGGCCAGATCTTTGGTGTTGACATCCTGCTCTTTGGCCAATTCTTCCAGTCGTTTCTGGGTACGCTCTATTTCTTTGGAAATCCGCTCGTTGTCGCGTTGCAGGCGCTGATGGTTTTTGTCGGCCTCGGCGTAGTATTCCTCGGCGAGGCGTACCTCATCGCGAAGTACGGCAAAGGCAGAAAAATCTTTCAGAAATTGCTCGGTGGCCCGATAGGTGGTGTCGGTAAAATTAGCAACGTACCGGTCGTCCACTTTCACGGCGAGAAAAAGCTGCGTAATGCCCTTGGAGGTGGACAATTGGCTGATCATCTCGACGGGTTTTCTGGCAATGGTCGCCACATTGGCCCGGTCTACCGAGTATACGCCCCGGCGGGTATGTACTTTTCCAAACGAGCCGAGGTACTCTTTCCAATAATCGCCCAGGTATCGCTCCGGGATGCTGGAGTTCAGGTTTAGTCCGAAGTAATCTTTCTTGTTGAGCGTCTGCTTGCCGGGGAAAACCCCCTGCGCCAATAGGCTGGCTGGCACGATGATACTCAGGAAGGTGATTAAGTAAAATGTTTTTTTCATGAGGGATAGGCGGGTAAGTTTTTGAAATAAGTAAGGGTAACTACTCAATATACGTTTTTTTGGTTACAATTACAACTTTGCGTTTATTTTGTAGTTCTGTGGCAAACAGATAGACGTCGCCACCCTCTTTGAGACGGAGTTTCTTACGAAGGTCATCTGTTTTGACCGGAAAATTGCGGGTGGTGAGGTTTGCTCTGCCGTCTGGTACATACTGAGCTACCTCCCGGGCATCGGGTTTGCAGACGGCCACTACCTCAAACCCCCTGCCCGGAAAGCCAGCCAACCACTGATTGCCCGTGTAAAGGTGGGCGTTGGGGGAGAGCTTGGCGAGCCCGAAGCGGGCGGCAAGACTCTTGAAGGCCCCTGACTTCAACATCGCCGCGTGCGGCTCGTACAGGTAGGTCATGGGTTCCTGCATCGGTACCTCTGTGTCGGCCTCCTCCTGACGGGTGAAGTCAAAAGCGTGCTTCACACTTCCATCCGGGTGCAGTATCCGTACCCGAATCGCTACGTCATGGCTCTCAGTTGCTTCCTTGCTGGCACTATAAAGTACCTCTTTGCACTCATTGTCGAGCCCCACTACGTACACCTCCCGAATACCGCCGAGCTGACTGACCGCCAGATCAATATCAAGCAGGGGCGCCGTTTTGATCAGCACCCGGGGTGCCGAGCGAAACAGTACGGGTAGCGCCGCCACCATATCGGGGGTGCAGTCGGCCAGCTGTGCTACCTTGCGCTGTTGGGAGTCGCGGCGGGCGGGGTCGGCGTATATCCAATCGGCCGGCTCGGGATTGCTGTCCAGGGCGGCAATGGCCTCCCCGGTCCGTACCAAAATGCGGTCTTTCGCGCCCAGCTGAGCAAAGTTGTACGCAGCGGCCCGCGCCACATCGGGCTGCTGCTCAAAGTAAAGAGTTTGCGCAAATTGCTGGCTCATGTAGTAGCAGTCTACCCCCATACCGCCGGTAATGTCGATCAGCCGCCTGCCTCCCACCAGGCTCGCCTTAAACCGGGCCGTGGCCTCAGACGAGCCTTGCTCCACCGACAGCGGAGGCGGAAACAGCAGTCGGTCGTTGGCGTACCAGGCGGGCAATTTGTGCCGGGCTTTCTGGCGGGCGGCAATCTGCCCGGCCATCTTGCGTATGTCCACATTGGGGTAGCGGCTAGCCTGCAAAAGCAACTCAGGTACCGGAACGGCGAGGTGTTCGCGGATGAAAGTCCGTTCTTGTTCGGAAAGTGGAGGAAAAGATGCGTTCATGGGGTAAAAGTACGGGTTTATGGCCTTTGGCTATGAAATTCCTTACTATCATATCTCATGAAAAACAACGAAGACACGCAGGCGCACCGCTACTGGAAAGAAAACCTGACGTATCTGGCCATCCTGCTCGCTATCTGGTTTCTGGCTTCCTACGGAGCAGGTATCTTGTTTGCCGACTTTCTGAACAACTTCCAGCTGGGAGGATTTAAACTGGGCTTCTGGTTTGCGCATCAGGGAGCCATCTATGTTTTTGTGATTCTCATTTTTGTGTACATCCGGCTCATGAACCGCCTCGATAAAAAGTACGGCTACGATGAGTAGGTTTTCGGCAGTCAGCTACCAGCAGTCGACAAAAATACATGCTCTCTACTACCAAAACTAGGATTAGATAACCCGGGTGCCTCAGGGGTAGTCCCCCTATTCACTCATTCATTCAATCACTCAATCACAATTAGTACATGGACGTTAAAACCTGGACCTACATCATTGTAGGTATCACCTTTGCGATTTACATCGGCATTGCTTTCTGGTCGCGGGCCAGCTCTACCAAAGATTTTTACGTAGCGGGCGGTGGGGTGTCGCCCCTTGCCAATGGCATGGCTACCGCCGCCGACTGGATGTCGGCGGCGTCGTTCATATCCATGGCGGGGCTAATTTCCTTCATGGGCTACGACGGCACCGTGTACCTCATGGGCTGGACGGGCGGCTACGTGCTACTGGCGTTGTTACTGGCCCCCTACCTCCGTAAGTTTGGCAAATTTACCGTACCCGACTTCATCGGCGACCGCTACTATTCCAACTCCGCCCGTACCGTGGCGGTGGTGTGCGCGCTGCTGGTGTCGTTTACGTATGTTGCCGGACAAATGCGGGGCGTAGGGGTGGTTTTTTCGCGCTTTCTGGAAGTAGATATCAATACTGGCGTTATCATCGGGATGGTCATTGTGCTCATCTACGCCGTTATGGGGGGCATGAAGGGCATTACTTACACGCAGGT
Organism: uncultured Persicitalea sp.; assembly: GCA_950075905.1. Classification (GTDB taxonomy): domain Bacteria; phylum Bacteroidota; class Bacteroidia; order Cytophagales; family Spirosomataceae; genus CATMVR01. The sequence goes on from CATMVR010000177.1 coordinate 5,499, forward strand.
GGCGCAGTACTGCGTGCTGATATTTGCGTTTATGGTTCCGGCCATTTACATCTCCATTATCATGACCGGCGTACCTATTCCACAAATTGGTATGGGCAGCACGCTGACCGATGGCTCGGGTGTGTACCTGCTCGATAAGCTGGACGGGCTGTCGCGCGAGCTGGGTTTTGCCGAGTATACGCAGGGCTCCAAAAGTATGCAGGATGTATTTGCCATCACGTTTGCCCTGATGGTAGGTACCGCCGGGCTGCCGCACGTGATCGTGCGGTTTTTTACCGTAAAACGTGTGAAGGATGCGCGCATGTCGGCGGGGTTGGCGCTGGGGTTTATCGCTATTCTGTACACCACGGCCCCGGCCATTTCGGTATTTGCCCGTACCAACCTGATCGAAACCGTGAGCAACCGCGACTACGCCACGGTACCCAAGTGGTTTACGAATTGGGAAAAAACCGGCCTGCTCGCATTTACAGATAAAAATAATGACGGCAAAATTCAGTACGTGGCCAATAAGGAAACCAACGAACTCACCATCGACAACGACATCATGGTACTGGCCAATCCCGAAATAGCCAATCTGCCCAACTGGGTCATTGCGCTGGTGGCAGCGGGCGGTCTGGCTGCGGCGCTTTCCACGGCGGCGGGGCTCTTGCTGGTGATCTCTTCGTCGGTATCCCACGATCTGTTGAAAAAGATTGTGATGCCCACCATTTCGGAAAAAGGCGAACTGATTGCCGCCCGGCTTTCGGCCGCCGTAGCGGTGTGTATTGCGGGCTATTTTGGCATCAATCCGCCCGGCTTTGTGGCGGCGGTGGTAGCGCTGGCGTTTGGCCTGGCGGCGGCTTCTTTTTTTCCGGCCATTATTCTGGGCATTTTTTACAAACGCATGAATAAGGAAGGTGCCGTAGCCGGCATGGTGGTAGGTACGGTGCTGATGATCTACTATATGGTGAAGTACAAAATGGGCTGGCTGGATGCTACCCCGCCGCCGGCAAACGAGTGGTGGTTTGGCATTTCGCCCGAGGGATTTGGCTCCGTGGCGATGCTGGCCAATTTTGCAGTATCGTTGACCATCAGCGCCTTTACGCCCGCACCGCCCGAAGATGTGCAGCAGATTGTAGAGGATATCCGGCTACCGATGGGGGCAGGGGAGGCCACGAATCACTAAGTCCAGGATTTTTGATAAATAAAGAATCCTGCTACTTTTATAAAAAAATTTAATAAACCTTAGCTACCCTTATGAAAGTCTCAACCTTTGAAGAATATCAGGCGGCCTACCGCCAAAGTGTGGATGATCCCGAAGGTTTCTGGGCGGAGATTGCCCAGCAGTTTCACTGGAAAAAACCCTGGAAAAAAGTACTAGAATGGAACTTCACCGAGCCCAGCGTGAAGTGGTTTGTGGGCGGTAAGCTGAACATTACCGAAAACGCCCTGGACCGCCACCTGGAAGAAAGGGGCGATCAGCCGGCGATTATCTGGGAGCCCAATGATCCTGATGATCAGGCGGTAACGATTACCTACAAAATGCTGCACGCGCGGGTATGCCGCTTCGCCAATGTGCTCAAAAAATACGGCGTAAAAAAAGGCGACCGGGTGTGTATCTACCTGCCCATGGTACCCGAGCTGGCCATTGCCGTGCTGGCCTGTGCCCGCATTGGGGCCATTCATTCAGTAGTATTCGGTGGGTTTTCGTCCAACTCGATAGCCGACCGCATAAACGACGCGGGCTGTACCATGGTGATAACCTCCGACGGCGCTTTCCGGGGAGCTAAGGTGATTCCGATGAAAGACACGGTAGACGACGCCCTGGAAAAATGCCCTACCGTGAAGGACGTGATCGTGATGACCCGCACCCGTACGCCGGTGTCGATGCTCAAAGGCCGCGACCACTGGTGGGAAGAGGAGGTAAAGCACGTAGAGGCGAGTTGCCCCGCCGAAGAGTTGGACGCCGAGGACATGCTGTTCATTCTCTATACCTCCGGCTCTACGGGCAAGCCCAAGGGCGTGGTACATACCTGCGGTGGATATATGGTATATACCACCTACACTTTTGCCAACGTATTTCAGTACGAGCCCGGCGAAGTATACTTCTGTACGGCCGACATCGGCTGGATCACCGGCCACAGCTACATTGTATACGGACCGCTCTGCTACGGGGCTACCTCGCTGATGTTTGAGGGCATACCTACCTTCCCGGACGCAGGACGCTTCTGGCAGATTACGGACAAGCACAAGGTAAATATTCTGTATACAGCTCCCACGGCTATTCGCTCCCTGATGAGCTTTGGGTTGCAGTACGTCAAAGACTACGATCTTTCGTCGCTCAAAAAGTTGGGCTCCGTGGGCGAGCCCATCAACGAAGAAGCCTGGCAGTGGTTCAAACACCATATCGGCAAAGACCGCTGCCCGCTGGTAGATACCTGGTGGCAAACCGAAACGGGGGGAATGATGATAACGCCCATTGCCGGTGTTACGCCCGAGAAGCCTACCTACGCCACGCTGCCCCTGCCCGGGATTCAACCCGTGCTTGTGGACGAAAGCGGTCAGGTTATAGAAGGCAACGACGTGAGTGGTAACCTGTGTATCAAGTTTCCCTGGCCCAGCATGCTCCGCACTACCTACGGCGACCACGAGCGGTGCCGGCAGACCTACTTCTCGACTTACCCGGGCATGTACTTTACCGGCGACGGCTGCCTGCGCGACGAAAACGGGTTTTACCGCATTACGGGCCGCGTGGATGACGTCATTAACGTATCGGGCCATCGCATCGGCACCGCCGAGGTAGAAAACGCCCTAAACATGCACCTGGGCGTGGTGGAGTCGGCTGTGGTGGGCTACCCGCACGACATCAAAGGACAGGGCATCTACGCCTACATCATTACGGAAACCAAGCCCGACGATCCTGAAATGTTCCGGAAAGACCTGGCGGCTACGGTAACGCGTATCATCGGTCCCATTGCACGGCCCGACAAGGTGCAGTTTGTGACGGGCCTTCCCAAAACCCGCTCTGGTAAAATCATGCGCCGTATACTGCGTAA
>CATMVR010000178.1 GCA_950075905.1 uncultured Persicitalea sp.
CCGACATTTATTTAGTAAAATTGGTATCCATAAAATGCCGGTACCGATCCTGATTCATGAAAATGTCCAGTAGTGTGAAAAGTAAGCTAAATAGCCTAGCATCGTTTCAACAGACGCTTCTCAAACGGCAGATGCAATTAAAAGACTTAGAAAAGGAAAAGTTAGAAATACAGTCGAAGAACAAAATGTATATTTTATGGACAGTCATAATTGTCTTTTTACTTTTTGGCTCCACACTCTATTACAGCTACCATCAAAAGAAAAAGGCTAATACGCTACTTTTTTTACAAAAAGAAGAAATACGGTCCGCCTTAATAAAGCTTCAAACCACCCAAACCCAGCTCATCCAGAAAGAGAAAATGGCCAGCCTGGGCGAGCTCACCGCCGGCATCGCCCACGAGATCCAGAATCCCCTGAACTTCGTCAACAACTACTCAGAAGTGAATATGGAGTTGATGGAGGAACTTGAAGAGGAAGTAAAGAAAGACAACAAGGAAGAAGTAAAAGCCCTTCTGACCGATCTACGCGAGAACGAAAGCAAAATCCACCACCATGGCAAGCGGGCCGACGCCATTGTACAGGGTATGTTGCAGCACAGCCGCACGAGCAGTGGCACCAAAGAGCTCACCAACCTGAATGCCCTTGCTGACGAGTACCTTCGGCTGGCCTATCAAAGTTTTCTTGCTAAGGAACCTGGATTAGAAATAGAGTTAAGCACCGATTATGAGAAGAATTTGCCATTGATAGAGGTAGTACCACAGGATATTGGGAGGGTACTCCTGAACATCCTTAACAATGCCTTTCAGGCCTGTGCGGAGAAATCCAGAATGCAATTGAAAGGCTACAAACCGAATGTAAAGATTACCACCAAAAAACTGGGAGGCTCAATAGAAATTAGCATAGCCGACAACGGAAACGGCATCCCCGATGGGATTCTGGACAAAATCTTCCAGCCTTTTTTCACAACAAGGCCTACCGGGCAAGGTACCGGCCTGGGGTTGAGCTTGGCGTATGATATAGTAAAAGCCCACGGGGGAGAACTCAAAGTGGAGTCAGAAAATGGAAAAATGACCGAATTTCTTATCGAACTCCCGGTATCGGCAGTGCCACAGGCCAATGAAAAAAGCTAAAAAGAAACCGTTAGCTACTTTTTAGAAGGCTGCTTTTTGCCTTCAAACTAATTTTAATTTTGAATTAGGCTATTTTTATACCCTAAAAATCAGGATTCACACCATTCAATTGAAATATACAAAATTAGTATTTCTCAGGATATATTAGATTGTAGATCCTGTGTAACTAATAATATTTAATTAATAAAGGTTATCACGAATGATTTACTATTGGGTTTCTACATGTAGTTCTCAGGTTGTGTAAAGCGGCGGCAATCCTCATGAGCGCATCTCTTGCTTGATAGCCCCTAAGTCGGATTTTGTTTCTGATGATTTTCAGTCTTTTCACCCCCGAAAATGCATGCTCTACCCTGACCCTGATCTTGCTGATGCCTTGGTTGATGCTCTTCTGCAACGCTGTGAGCTCCCCATTCCTGGGCTTCTTGTAGGGCAGTATGGCGTTGGGATAGCCCTTTTCCACCCCGGCAAAACCCAGGTCGGCTAGCAGATTCAGCGGCGTGTGATCAATATCGGCCTGATCCCACAGGGTCTTGTCATGAACGCTGCCCTGATAGCTGGGGCCCAGGTAGAGAATGTAGCCTTCCGCCGTAGTGATGGCCATGTTCTTGACCGTGTGGCGCTTCTTCTTGCCGCTGTACTCCTCTTTCTGCCCCTCATAGTCCTGGCGCCTGGGCACCTGTCTTTCAGTCACATCCACCAGAAGGCAGTCCGTCTTTGGCTCCTCGTGGCGGTAGCGGTGGCCCGCCTGGGGCATCAGGCCCAGGCGGTGAAGCGACTCCTCCAGCACGGGAGTGAGGTAGCTCACCCACTCGCTGACCTTGGACTGGCATATGCCGAACACACAGCCGTGGTAGGCCTGGTTGGGGTTTTCCTTGAGGTACATCAGCATGAAGTCTAGTTTCTTTGCGCTGCCATACAGGCTGCTGTTGGCTCGTTCCTTGTACTCTTTATGCACCCGCCTCTGATTTTTCAACGTATAGTGACGGAGTTTCTCATTGACCAGCTCGTCGAATACGACAAGAACTTTTGCGTACTCGTCTTGATTTAGGCTCAGTAATGCCCTAAGTTTACGGTCGGTTGCCTGGGGTTGGTTTGGATCATGTTTCACAACTACTAAACAAATCCTTGGCAGCCATTCATTCGCCTTCTAGTAAATCATTCGTGATAAAGTCTACTGTATAAATTAGTTTGTCAATCAATCTTATGATATTCTTATTCCCAGGACATTTTACCATTTCGTAACGATAAAATGTCCTGGGAATACAATGGGTTCAACTTTTTGATGAAAGTGATCCTATGAATTAACATTTTGAAACTTCGGTCTACACTAAAATCTGCCGAATTATTGAGTAGCATCATTGAAAAGTATGTTCTATTCCAGAACAATATTGATGGATTTGAATTTTTCCGCATCATCTGACTTTTCCTGAGTTACGCGTAAAATGTACTTCCCGCGTGGTAAAACGCTCACATCAATCAAAAGCCTTTTTGTCCCTTTTAATTCTTTTTGTTTAGTCGTCGAACTGGCGTCAACCGCAAGAACGTTCTTTGCGCTTTTTTCATTAAATAGCTCGAATTTTTCCGGGAAAGATTTCTCCTCGATAGTATCCTCGAATTCAATGGTTAGCACGTCTTTGGCAGGGTTAGGATAGACCACATAACTGTAGTATCCGCCGCATCCGTTCAGATTGGTAGAATATGTTGAAGGGAATGACGCCGTTCCACACTGATTGGTCGCCTGTACGTAAATTGAATTCCCTGGCCCGAGTGGGTTGACATAGGCGTTGATGCCGCTTGTCCAGTACGACCAGCCACCCGGAAAGCTCCACTGGGCACCGGTAAGTGTTGTCAAACTGGATTGAATATAAAGATTGTTGTATGTTCCCGAGCAAAGATTTATTGTACCATAGTTGTTAGCTTGATGGTTGGTGGTGCTGTTGTGCAGCACAATTCCCGATGCAGAACTAGGAGCCCCTACATGCAGCGTATGCACGGCAGTGAAAGTGCCTACACCGGGCTGAGTGATGGTGGCAGTAATAGTTGCCATCCCGTTACTGGCTGAGGAAGAGGGCGTAAGCGTAATGCTGTGCGTGGCTGTACTGACGGTCTGAAGCCCTCCACCGTTGATGTTCCAGCTAATGGTTTCATTAGCGCGGAGGTTGGGCATACTAATAGTGGCATTTTGACCATAACATACCTCTTTAGGGCCATCAATGCGAAGGGGGATCAGGTGCCCCATACTACCAAGGTTTTGAAAAGGGGATATAAAAAATCCTACCCCACCTACTGGGGTTTGCCAGCTTTTGTATAGCTTACCATAAGCATCCACAGATGTCCCATAGGATAGATTCCCAACTACTTGATGACTGGTGTTAAACAGAGCTGAACCTGATGAGCCTCCAGAGGTAGAACCAATCGACCAAGTTACTTCGTATTTTTCGTTGGAAGAAATGTCTGATACGCTTCCGAAAGATATCTTTTGTGGTTGGTCATTAGGATGATGAATTCCGGTCCCCGGAGAGAAACCTCCCGTCTGTGATCTATTCCAACCCAGATAGTTGGCGTCAAGTGGTAGATTCAGATTATCCAAGGTGAAAAGTAAATGGTCTGTCCAGAACCAGGAATCAAGGTATTTAGCCCCGACCGTTCTAAAGTTTCTTTGTATATTTTCTACGCCACAAACTATATTTCTTCTTCCAAAATCTAATATAGCATTGTTTAGCCTATCTCTTTCCTGTTGAGTCAGATTAGTATCAAAATTTCTATTCGTAATACAATGACGGGAAGAAATTATAAGCGGGGTTCTATCCTGATTTTCACTATTGAGTAGCGTACAAGTGCATTGTGCTTCGATACCCGTCAATTCGGCAATTCCGTTGGACTCGTTTTGCCATTCTGGAAAATAGCAAACTACATCGGGAGGTACATTGGCCATTCTGGCACGATTCGTTTTTTCTTCATCGCGCAAACCGTACCATATTTCACTTATCTTAAATTGAGCAGTTGGGCGGTCCTTTACTCCTTCTTCAATCAAAAGAAGGGTCACACTTGTGGAGTGAAACATGCCAGAGTTCATGATTAATTTCTTACTATCCGTTCGATGTATAGGCCCTGCCAATTCTTTGCCATCTTCGGAAAAAATGTAGAGTGAGGCACCCCTTGGCAGTTTGAAGTCTGAACAAAGAACTGACATCCATTTAGCCCCGTCAGCCTTTATCTTTGCGAGCCAATATGTCTGTGTACTTCCCTGAAATCGTTTGAAGTTAGTAATGCTACTATCCATTACCTGAACGCTTTTTGCAAACCTAAGCGATTTACCGTCTGGTAAATAATCCTTTTCAGACATTACTACACTGTAAGTTCCGAGCACAGGAAGGTTGGAAAAGTTTGACCCAATCACAGCCTCTAAACTGTCGATTGTATGTAATTTATTTTTAGAAGAATAAAAATAGAATTGACTATACGAAGCAAATGAAATGAAAAATAGCGAAAATGTAGATAAAATTTTCATAAGATATGGTATATGTATTTGATTTATAAGTTATATGCCTTGGGCTCTACTCTCAAAAGCTTTACCATAGGTATCTCATATGTAGGCCTTCCACTGCACTTTTTTGCTTGATTATCTATCACTTCAAAATCAATTCCTACTTTTTCTCCTAATACTTGGTAACGTATAGGTAAATCGTAAGTTTGGAGAACGCCCGAGAATAGCTTACCATTTACTGTCAGGGTATCAGTATACTCTCGTTTATTTGTCGGAAGAGGAATATCAGAAACCACAAGACAAAGCGTATCTGTTGTACAGTACTCAATTTTAATCACTCGGCCTGCTGTATTTTCATAAGGAGGAACAAATGGTCTTTGGCATTCCCACATAATACTACTCAGAATAAGGATTGCTAATATAGCAAATAGCTTAACCATGGTTTTCACAAGACTGTCAGGATAGTTGATATACATGAGCTACACCCTTCGGGTCAGTTTTAATGAGTACTAATTGATAGTATATTATGATTACACAATTTTAAGTAAAAATTGCTATTATAAAAGCTTTAATTGCAAATTATTTTTTATCAGACAATTTTTTTATCGGGAGATGCAAGAAAATATTTTTCGATAATGAATTGCATAACAATAAGTTAACCAAAAAATATTTTAATAATCAGAAGAATAGAGAAGTAGGCGATCAGTCATTTTTGGTTACAAAAAAATTATTATAATTTTCAAATCTCGAATTTCAAATCTATTTTAAAAGTTTGGGGCGTAAAAGATTAGGTATGCTTAGTACGCACAAGGCTTTGATTTGAACTCCTCTACCAATTAACCAATAATATACTGAGACTCACAAGAGTTCCTTTTCATCAGGCCAAAGAAGAAACATAGCAGGTAGTGCTTCTGGTCGTAGCAAGTCTCTCTGATGATCACACACAAATTGCAGGTATGTCATAAATCCCTAATGATATGGATAATACCATTCAGCGCCGCCACTTCCTCCTCCGTAAAGGCTTTGCCGCGCCCAAGACACAAATTCTTTATCCGGTACTTGCTGAGGTTGGCGGCGGTTTCAATGGCCGCCCAGTTCAGAAGAGGGCGGCGGGCCTCGTCAGATAGGTACTCTTTCAGCTCCTGGGCGCTGTAGTGCGTTTTCTCAGTCTGCTTCTGGTTTTCCTTCATGGTATTTCCTTGTATCGATTTCCTATAGTCAGAAGCCGATACAAAAGAGTTTCGGCTCATATACGAAAGTACTACAATCAGTACAAAACATACCAGGTTTGGAGGGAATTGGCTAGAATATCCCAGGGTAATCGATTGAGGAAGGATTTAAGAAAAGCAGAGGCGGTTCCATATGTTGGGAACCGCCTCTACTTATTGGTCTTCTTCCTGGGCTTCTCCGAGAATGTACTTCACGGCCTTTGTGGCCAGTCGGCTGGCCTCGAAGATGAACTTCTTATCGTTCCGTAGGACTTCCAGCCAGTGCTTTATGTAGGCGGCAGAATTGGTGGTCAGGTCCGGGGTGCTGATACCCGCAATACCGGCCAGATAAGAGGCTCCCAATTCGGCGGTCAGCTCCTCCCTGGAGTAGCTGGCACTGCCAAAGAAACTGTTTCCCACTCCTTCGCGATTGAGCCGGCGGGGGTGGCTCGTGGAGTGAACCATTTCGTGGAAATAGATGCAGTAGAATTCCCTTGGGTCCTCAAAATGTTTGAGCGGTGGCATGTTGATGATGTCCTCCGATTTCCGGTAAAACATCCTCGTCCTGTCCCGGAACACCCGCTTGGGCCGGTCGGCATAGCTATGGATGATCCTTTCACAGGATTCTATCTTTTTGCTGTCACTTTCTGGATCAGTCTTTCCCACTATGTACTGTGAATAGTCCAAACTGATATCCTCCACGTTGAAAACGCTGTAGTACCGCAGCAGGAAGCGTTCCTTCTCCTTTACCTCTCCGTCGTTTGTGGTGGTTTCGTACTTACTTTTCTGCCAGTAGATAACCGGGAGGGACTTCGCACCCTTACGCACCGTACCACCCAAATTCAGGGCCTGTTTGAAGGTGACGAACAGGGGCACTTCGTACGGGCTGCAACCAAGGATAAACATATTGACCCCCTCGTAGGGCTTTCTGGTGGCAAAGTTTACCGGACGGTTGAAGTGGACACCCTCATCAAAGCTTACCCTCATGCTGGCCATACGCCAGGGCGGCGTGCCTTCCTCAATGCGCTTAATAATGATGTCGGTCACCATCTGGTACACATCGAACCCCTCTTTTCTCGCTTTCATACTGTCTTTGCTCGTTAGGTGATTGCCTTGTTTCAATACCTAAAGTTAGCAAAAAAAGCAAAAAGTACCAAATGTGGTACAAATAAAAATCACATTTATTTTACCTCCGCATGCCTTGGAACACCTGCTCGATTTCTTTCCAGCCTTCATCATCCACATACTTTTTGACCACAGACGGCGGGCCAAGGTTGAAGCTCCGGATCAGGAAGCGCATGTCATGCTCGCAATCATCGGCCTTGGGGAAATTACGGCTCTGGATGTGCTGCACCATCGCGTAGGCCCTCAAAGCCAGCAGGGCCGCAGGAGAGGCCAATTCACCAATATTCCTTTCCTCCATGCGCCAGACCTCCGCAAAGAACCCGTTTCCCCCGGCCGCATTGACGTAATCTATTTTCGCCGCCCTATCGGAATAAAACAAAGGCTTGCCCGGTGCGTGCACCAGGTAGTCGGTATCCGGGGTATGGCGGTTGTTACCCAGCTTCTTCAGGGCGTCCCCCCCGATCATCAGCTGTTTGTGGGTGGGGTAGGAGCTGTCCTCCTCCGTGTTCATGTCCATATTGGTCTGCTTTTTCTGGAATTACCTGGTTCAATTGGTCAAAGATGGGTTAATTTCCGGTTTGAAGGAGTGCCGGATTCCTCTTTTTGAAACAATGGTCTTATTTCCGCAGGTTCTGGTACACCCGCTCGATTTCCAGCCACCCGCCGGTGTGTACGTGTTTCTTCACTATTTTGGGCAATCCCAGGTTATACTCACGCATCAGGAACCGCATGTCGTGCTCGCAGTCGTCCGCTTTTTTCCAGACCCCATTCAGGCAGTGCTGAACAAGGGCGTAGGCTTTGAGCTCCAGCAGCGCAGCGGGTGAAGCCATCTCGCCCTGATTCTTCTCCTCCATTTTCCAGATCTCGGCAAAGAAGCGGTTTCCCGCAGCCGCGTTGATGTAGTCGGTGTTTCTTGACTTGTCGAAGGAGAAAACCGGCTTGCCCGCTACGCAGATCAGGTAGTCTGTGTCCTCGGTCTTGCGGTCGCTCCCCAGTTTCTCCAATGCAGCGCCACCAATCAAAAGTTGCTTCTCACTTGCCGTTCTCATGTGCTTCTCTGTTAGGTTTTGACTTGTTTTTCAATACCTAAAGATAGCACAAAATTGCAAAAGTACCAAATATGGTACAAATTAAGTTTGGAACAAAATGCTTTTTTTCGCTGCTGCTGACCCCTTAATCCCCTTTCCCAAAACCGCGTTAAGGATAGCAGCGGAAAGCCCACAGCAAGGTACGACCGTACCGGCGAGGACTTGGAGCGGATAGCCTAACCGAAGGGAACGCCCTAAATAAATGTAAGATATTTATTATTCTTTGTCGGCTAATTTGTCTTGAAACAAGACATACATGAGATGAATCAGCTGTTGGGCTTTTTGATGCATTGAAGGTGGGAAGGGGAAAAAAGGTTTTTTGATTTGGATCAGACCTCCCTGCCGAATTGTTTGGGAGATGCATACGGAAGTTATGCTTTCATTGTCTATATTTATGCAGAAGCACCTTCATGTCAACACAATATACCCATGG
>CATMVR010000179.1 GCA_950075905.1 uncultured Persicitalea sp.
GCATGGAAAAAATTGAAATCATTACCTGGATTGGAAATTGCTGAATTTGAGGGGTTCTGGTTGAAAAGAGTGGATCCGAATGCAAACTTGATAAGGCGGGTATGGGGGCGGCTTTCCCTGGAAGCACAGGAGCAGGCACTGAAACGGTTAGGTGATCTTGGTGCTGAGTACGCCATAAAAGAAGGAATGTTAATGACCCGCTCTGTGGGGACTGTAATGGGGATTGGAAATTTAAATAGTAAGACTTTTTTGAAAAGTTATGTGAAAGGAAGTTTTAGAATGAAAACCTTATTCCATGATATTCGACCAGGGAATCTAGGAATCAATGGTCATATTTTCGATCCGGCAATTGATTCTGTTTGGAAGACAATTGTTTGGGGGACTCCCTATGCATTAAGAGTATCGGATGAGATACTAGATATGTTTGTGGACCCCTATACGCAACAAAATGATTCAAAAAACTAATAATACCAGTTCTTTCTCCGCCTTCAGCCGGGTGGATTCTGCCCTACCCTATGAAAGAAAACAAAGTATACCGGATGGAACTCTCCCTCAATGGGAAGACGATCAGCGAATACGACCGGCTTTCGCTGGAACAGTCATTTGTGGGGCACCACCGGGCCGAAATCCACCTACCGGCTTTTGTTCTGGGTGGCGGTGGGGCTACCGACTACGTAAATTTGAAAGAGCTTACCAGCAAATACGTAGGGGAAAAGGCAAGCTTGCACCTCAAAGAGGGTACATCGGAAAACAATAGTTTTCGGGAGGAAAGCCGGTTTGTCTTCGAGGGAATTGTTGCCGGCATTCAATTGCAAAAGCTCGATATGGTCAATACTCTGCTGGCGGTGACTCTCCTCAGTCCGACCATTTTGCTGGATACCGGGGAGGTAACCCAAAGCTTTACCGAAAAATCGCTGGATGCCGTTGTTAAGGAAGTCATCAAACCCGCCGGGGCGGGATTAACGTCAACGGTATCTACTGAATTCAAGGGAACGATTCCTTACGTGACTCAATACCAGGAAACCTCCCTGCATTTTTTGCAGCGACTGGCTGACACCTATGGAGAATGGTGCTTCTACAACGGTACAAAGTTTATTTTTGGAAAACCGGCAGCGTCGTCCACGACCACCGAACTCGAATACGGCAGTAACCTCAACCATCTGGAATACCAGCTCCAGCTAGCCCCCGCCACGGCCAAGGGTAGCTACTACGACTACCTGACCGACAAACTCTATGAGGCTCCCTCAGCCGGGGAGTCAGTAAGTGACTTACAGGAGTTTGCACGGGCTGCGCTGTCAAAGTCCGACAAATTTTTTCCCATGGAAACCCGTAACATTTCTTTTCAGGGCTATCAGGAGGCAGGTGCTTTGAAACGGGCTGTCAAGATGGAGAAAAGCGTAGCGTCCAACCAATTGGCCATTTGTAAGGGGTTGAGCAACAGCCTGCAACTAAAACTGGGCGGACTGGTCAAAATTAAGGATGATGTGTTTGAGAATGGCAATAAACTCCGCTCCGACAACTACGGTACCTTTCTCATTACCGAGTTGCGACATTTTATGGACGCCCGGGGTGTGTATCAAAATAGCTTCGAGGCCATTCCGCAGGACACTACATTTCCCCCGGTCAAGTACATGACCATCCCCCCTAAGGCCGAATCCCAGCCAGCCAGGGTCAAAGAGGTAGGGGACGAAAAAAACATGGGTCGGGTGAGGGTACAGTTCTACTGGCAGCCCGACGGGCAGAAAACCCCCTGGATCAGAGTAGCCTCGCTGATGAGTGGCGACAAGCAGGGTGTATATTTCACCCCTGAAGTCAACGACGTGGTGTTTGTCGATTTTGAATTTGGCAATCCCGATCTCCCGTTTGTACGTGGTGCCATGTACCATGGCTCCACTTTACCGGGCGACAAACTTTTTCATAAAGAAAACAACTTTAAGGGCATCATCACCCGCGGAGGCAATCACGTGTTAATAGACGATAGCAGCGGAAAAGAGGAAATCCGGATATTCAATAAGGACACTAAAAACGAAGTACGGCTATCCTTGAATGGTGAAACTCTAATCTCTATCAAGAGCGAGGGTAAAATCAAGCTGGAAGGTAAAGAGGTGGAAATAAAAGCCCAGAAAATTAGCATGAGTGCCGATCAGGACTGGAAAGTAGAGACCAACCGGGCATCGGTACAAGCGCAAAGTACGCTCAAAATGGAGGGGGCGCAAATAACAGTAGACGGAAAGTCAAAAGCCTCCGTGAAGGCAGGCGGGCAGTTAGATCTGGAAGGAAGCGCTACGGCGAGCCTAAAAGGAGGTGTTGTAAAAATCAATTAAGCCCATGGAAACCAATTACAGCCTGCCAGTTGATTTTGGCGCCCTGATCCGGAAGGGCCCTCAGCCCAAAGTGAGCCTGAAAGCCTCGATCAGACAGTACATCTACCTGCTCCTGCTGACCCGACGGGCCGAGTGGCGCTTTGATGATGACTTTGGATGCCTTCTTTGGGAAAAAGATTTTGAACAGACGGATAACCTGAATGTGTGGCTGGACGAAGTAAAAGTAGACATGCGGCAGGCAATCCAAAAACACGAAACCCGTTTGCGGACAAACTACGTGGATATACAACGGGAAGAGCAGCAGGTGCACAATGAAGACGGAAAAATAAGTCGGGTCAGAAACCGGCTCACGATTCGGGTCAGTGGCACGATTCTGCAAAATGACGAGTCGTTTGACGAGGAGTTTTTGATGTTTTTTGGGCCGGTAACGGTCATATAGTAAATGATATGAACCTCTAATCTACAAATTATGAGACTCCAGCCTTATACCGGTCAATTTTTAGCTAAAGATAGGCTGACGCCCGATGATCAGGCCAGTTTCCTGTCCGGTTCTGCTACGGTGCTACTGCCCCCGGATTTTATACTATGGCGGTTTGTTTCAAATTCCACTGATTATAAGTTTGGTGCCTTTTGGATAGATCCCCTAACAATGAGAAATATTATGGAATCCATCCATAGTACGAACACCTATTCCCTAAAAGGAAAGAAAGAACGAATAAAAGATGATCTGGCTGTATTGGCAAGCTTTTCAAATCCGAATTGGCGTTTAAAAATCAGTTTAAAGCAAGAGGTGGTAGCTCATGTGGGGCAGATAGCGCCCCAGAAGCGATTTGAATCCGATAAGAAAGAGTTATTGTTGCCCGTTGATAAAGCACTGGAACATAGGATGGGAGGGTATTCGCAGTATGTGATACCCAGTTTTCGTGGGATGCCCGATGAAAACGACTACGCACGAATTGAGCATTTTGCCCATATATGACTTATGAGTAACGCCAGCATCGAAAATCGTGATAGCATCAAGCGTCGCTTGTGGTCCGAAGCTACCCGCCAGTGGGGCTATGGGGAGCAGGAGGTATCGGAAGAGGCTTTCGACCCCCTGGTAGATCTTTTGATGGGCGCGTTTTCGGTAGAGGCCGAAAAACTCTGGCACGAAGTAACCCAGGCCAAAAGCCGGGTAGTGAAGCAGTTGATCGAAAATATTCTGCCCGAAGTGGCTACGGGAATTTTGCCGGCACATGCCGTTTGTTTCATTCAGCCTCCCCCGGGTGAGACGGCCGAACTGCCTGTTACCGACCAATTCTTTGTGCCCGGTGTGGAGGAATCCTGGCTGACACCCGCTGGCTCTTTTCGTATGACCACGGCTCAGGTCAAACTGGTGGCAGGTGGCCAGTCCATCGAACTCTTAAATGCGGCTACAGGCCGTCGCGAGACTTTTGTCCAATTGACAGGTGCCCGTTCGCTACCTTCGCATACCTTATGGATCGGCCTACAGCTGCCCACCTCGTCTGTACCGATGGAGCGCATTCCCTTGTTTATAAACTGGCTCTCTGAGTTGGATCGGGCCCGGTATTTGCCCTATACCGTTAGCCTTAGGTTTTTGGATAGCACCGGCAAGTCGCTTTCTGCCAGCTCTGGTCTTGGGGGTATGGATGAATCCAAAGAAGTACCCATTAGCTTCCTTTCGGAACATGCCCATGAAATACTAGGCTTCTACGAGCCCCATTATTATACGTTGGATGTTCCCTGGGGCGATCGATCGCAA
The DNA here is from genome assembly GCA_950075905.1 of uncultured Persicitalea sp. Classification (GTDB taxonomy): domain Bacteria; phylum Bacteroidota; class Bacteroidia; order Cytophagales; family Spirosomataceae; genus CATMVR01. Next base: position 4,087 of record CATMVR010000179.1, read on the forward strand.
ATTAAAAAGTATCCCCTTGTTTGGAATGATATACTTGAAGATCAGGAAAAGGTGCTATTGGATGAGCCCTTGTTTTGGGTAGAGATAAAGTGCCCGCCCGCCTATACACCTGACGCGTTGAGTAAAATGCAAATCCTTACCAACTGTTTTCCGATGATGAACCGCCGGTTGGTTCGTCAGCGAGGCAGAATACAACCGCTTTTCAATGTGTATGCTCTGTCAGACGAAACGGATTTTCTGGCCATTGAAAAAGTACTGGACGGTGATGGGAAAGCACTGTTGCCTGCGCAGGAAATTAGTCAGGATAAAGGCAGGGGTACCTATTTGCTCCGTAACAGAACCGTGGCTCGTTTTGATCGGCGGGATGCCTTCGAAAAGCTAACGGATGTAGTTCATCATTTGCGGGATGACCTGGCGGCCATTAATGCGTTGGACAACTCCTTGTTGACTCCCCATCTGGAAATAGTTGCCAGAAGTGTCGCTAAATTAAAGGAAAGTATGAGTACGCTGGATAGTCAGTTGCCTAAGATTTATCTGATGGCAAACAGCCGGGTCGGTGGGGGGATGCTGGATGTACACTACTGGACTTCGCCGGGTGCAAAAGGCAATGGCATTTCCGCCGGGACGCAGCTAACCGCCGAATCATCAAACCAGACCCAGACGTCGGGTGGCGTACTGTTGGTCCCTACTACTGGTGGCAGAGCCCCCCTGAACGAGGAAGAGACACGTAAAGCTTTTCGGGAGGCCCTGCTGACCCGTGGAAGGGCGGTCAGTCGGGAAGATTTTCGGATTCTCGCCAAAAAGGTGACCGGGCAGGCGGCTTCTTCCATTCAGGTTCGAAAAGCGCTATCGGTGGGGCAGGGAGTCAGAGAGGGAGTGGTAAACACCCTGGAAGTAACCCTTACGCCCGACTCCCGGCAGTCCTTTCCTGAATCCTTTTGGCTGGGTATGGCCCAGCAGGTAAAAAATCAGCTGGTACAACGCTCCGCAAACGTTTTACCATTGTATGTACAAGTAGAAGGGTATACCTGGAAACTATGAATACCTCTCAGTATGAAATAGGCGACCTGTTAAAATTACTACCGGTAGATTATCGGGCAGAGGGTGTATCCCGTGAGCTTATTGAGTCGGGGGGAATAAGGGTGGATCATACCTTACTGCTCCCCGTAGGAGCTTTCGACCGGTCGTTTGGTCATGAAATAGAACTGGTGAGCCTTGAAAAGGCAGAGGAAGGAAGGCAAGATCACTTAGAAATCCATATACGTCGGGAAGGTGTACTGGACATGCTTCCCCCCGGTTTACTATTTCAGATAGATGCAACGGACGAAGAGCGGACGGCCAACAGGATGGTCAGGGATGCTGAGCGACACGATACTGCCCTAAAACAGGCCCGGCAGTTTTTTGCGCCTTTTGATGCTGAGTTTGGACACCTCAGGCTGAGACTCGAAATTTTCGAGCATCAATCAATGGGGTGTCCATTGGCGCACTACGCAGACGAGCTGATCGATTTGTTGTGGCCTGGGTTGTTGATGCCCATGACTGACTACCAGAAGGCCCTTCTCCTTGAACTATCCCTATGCCTTTCACAGGTATGTGGTTCTCATCGGGCGTGCGAAGGGTACCTCGAAAAATTCTTTGGATTTCCGGTGCAGCTAGAATCTCATCCCTCCCATGAACTAGCCCTATGCAGTGCTCAGGGGCTGGGCGGAGCGTCGCTGGGAGTGGATATGATTCCCTTTGAATCCTTTGAGGATCACCATCACGTCCTGGTTCGGTTGGGACCGGTGCCAGGGGAGACTATGATGGATTTCAGGCAGCACGAACCAGTTGGAAAAAGTTACCGCCTTCTTTCCTTTTTGTGTGAAATACTCCTGTCAGCCGAATTTTCCTGGTCATTGGATCTTATTCCGCGCGAAACAGGCTTTCGAATAGATAGTACACGAAACAATGGCATTCTGGGATACACTACTATTCCTGGATAACCAACCAAGCAAATAGCATTAAAAATAAGATGACACTGCTTCTGAATACACTGCTCCCATTTATACTGGGTTTGGCTTTGGCCGGATTGCTACTTTATATTCGTGCGGGTGTATCCCTGGTCCGTTTGATAATTGGAGCAGTGTGGGTTATGATTCTCTTCGGAATTGTGGGGTATCTAATCACGAAGGTCGACGCCCTTCCCTTGCGTTTCCTGGTACTAATGTCAGTGGCCATGGCGATTGGTGTGCTATATCTCTATTTGGTTCCGAAAGCTTTGACTGGCTGGACCCGGTCTGGTGTTTTGGACCTTTTCCTTCCCGGTCTGGTTCTGATGGTATTTGGTATAAGCGGCTTTTTGGTGAGTCATTACACGTTAGCGCATCCCGATAAGGAAAGTAATGTAAATATAATAAGCCTCCTGGCCGCTTTTCCGGCTTTTCTGCTACCCTCTTTTTGTGTTTATTCTTATGACCAGTGGGCGAGCATCCCAACCCTCCGTTATCCTACCTGGACCTATCCTCTGTATCGTGAGTTGCCGAGACTCCACCCGGAGGAGCCGATTAAAATAAAAATGAATTACACCCTGCAACCTACCGGAATGGACGGGCCTTTTGAAGGCTACGAAGTAGAGTTTCCCACGAATGTCCCCCTGGGAGATTTGTTTCATTACTTTATAGCTTTTCACAACCGGCAGCCCAAGAACCGAAACGCGGCTATTCAGTACCTTCATGGAGAAACTCCGGTGGAATGGATACTATACCGATATGCTCTATCAGGAAACAGAAAAGTACATCTTGCCATGGATAAAACCCTTCCTGAAAATGGTATTCAGAATGGCGATGCGATTTTTGCCTGTAGTTTAGTTCCCACTGTGGTTTAACCGAAACTCAAACCTTCTTACGATGGTCATTCCCGAAGTTCAAAACCATTTCATCAACTGGCGCGATGGGATGAAGATAACCCAAAGCCACCTTTCTGCCCATGACCTGGCCATTCGGGATGCTATTCGCGATGTAGCCTCGTTGCACACGGGAGGATTTAACTTCGGGCTTTTACCTGCTGAAAATGGCCAGGAAGCAGATTTGCGGGTCAGTGTGATAGGAGATAATTTTCAGCTAAATGGCTGTCGGGCGGTGACCCCGGGTGGGCTTCGCATTGACTGGCAGGCTGGGAAGGGTTCCGAACCCCTCAGTATTTCTTTGCTCGACTACAAAAACCGAATGGGAAATGCGGGGTTTTTCTATATCGTGTTACGAGCCTCTATAAATTCACTCGTAGAATCTGGTGACTACGATTCGGACGAGTTGCCCCTTCGCAAACCTTTTCGGGTCATCAAGCCTACCTTAGAATTACTTTCAGCCCATGAAACGATTGCGGACGGATTCAGTATCCCGATTTTCAGGATCAGGTCTGAAGGCCAATTGTTTTCCCCAGACTATGACTATATACCCCCCAGTATCGGGGTTTTTGGTGAGAACATGCTTTGGTATTTCGATACCTGCGGAAAACTGATCAATAACATTCATCAGACTGCTATTCTGACTTTGCGAAAAATTAATGCCATGCCGAGCCCTTCGGTCATTGCAAAAGATATTGCCCAAGTGCTGGAAAGGATTGTTTCTATCGGGATAGATGTCATTGATCCCTATCGGTTGTATCTGAAAGATCAGCCACCGGTATTTTTTATCAGTAGTCTCGTAAAATACGCCCGGGCAATTCGTGTTGCGTTCGATTGCCTTTCCGAGAGCAGTGCCACCCGGCTCTACCAGTATTTTCGGAATAACATTGGCGGAACAACCAAATTTAACCGGCACATTCCTGAGGTTACGAAATCTTTTCTGGATTCCATGACCGATACGGTCCTATCCAAAACGTATAATCATAATGATTGCGCGCTATTGCTCGACAGCCTGAGGAGCTTTCTGGATTTTCTGGATTTTCTGGAAAACCAGGACCCGTTACAGGCCAAGAGAGTGTCTGCAGTGTGGGTGTCTGCGCTGAAAAAATGGTTGCCGGGTTTTGAAAAAGCATCACGAATCAAGGTGTCGCCGGTGGTGATACAGGGTGACATGGACGAAACCGTGGACTGGCGTCATAACCTGAAAGTGATTCAGGAAAAATTTCAGAATCCACAGATTCATATGTTGCCCGGTGCCCGCCATCAACTGGCCAATGAACATGAAGACTTTCGCGGTAAAATTTTCGCGATTATTGATCAATATCTCGACTGATTATCGATTTTACGCTTTGTTACTTGAGCTGCGGCGCGAATTTCCTGATGGTAGCGTCACATATTGGCAATATGCCTTTTGAATGTTGTTTCAAGGAGACTTAAGCATGGATAAGAAATGGATGCTGGCCATGACCGCCGGTGCTGCAATGATGAGCCAGGCAGCAATCG
>CATMVR010000180.1 GCA_950075905.1 uncultured Persicitalea sp.
CTGCCTGATAATTGCTTAAAGGCCCCTACGGTAGAATCGGTCTTTGCCGAACTGGAAAGTTCCAATGACTATTTTGAAAACCTGCTGAATGAAGCCAAGGCCAAAAACGGGGTACTGCGCTACATCGCCACGCTGGAAAATAACCATGCTACGGTACAACTACGTACGGTAGATGCCAAACATCCGTTTTACAATCTGTCTGGCAGCGACAACATCGTGTCCTTCACCACAGAACGCTACAAGGATCGTCCGCTAGTGGTCAAAGGCCCCGGCGCGGGAGCCGAGGTAACGGCCTCCGGGGTTTTTGCGGATATTATGAGTATTAGTAGCTATCTGGGGTGAAGCGATTTCCCCCCTAACAAGGGGGGATTAAGGGGGGTGTAAGAGCACCATACCACAAAACAGCAAAACAAAAAGCAGCAAGTCACCTCATGAAAATCTACTACAACCCAAAGCTGAAAGAACTGGCCCGACAGCTTCGAAACAACGCCACTAAGGCAGAAATCCGGCTGTGGCAGAACTTAAAGCGTGATCAGTTGGGGTATGATTTTCATCGGCAAAAACCGATTGGCAACTATATTGCTGATTTCTTTTGCCATGATTTAAAGCTGGTTATTGAAATTGACGGATACAGTCATAGCTTTGAGGAAGTAGTTGCCAACGATTTACGGAAAAAATCAGATTTTGAAAAGTTGGGCCTGACGGTAATTCGCTTTGATGACCGGGAGGTAATGAATGAACTGAATAGTGTTTTGAAAGCAATTGAAAATTATATAGCTGACTTCCAAGAGAAGCATTCTGCCTGAAAACACCCCCCTCAATCCCCCCTTTTTAGGGGGGAAGGTTCGTTTCCCTCCTAATTAAGGAGGGATTAAGGGAGGTGTAACAGCACAATTACACCTTATGAACTACATCAAAGCCTTTGCCCCCGCTACGGTCGCTAATGTGGCCTGTGGATTCGATATATTTGGATTTGCCGTGGATGAGCCCGGCGACGTAGTGGAACTGCGCCGCCGCGATGAGCCCGGCATTGTCATTACCGACATCTTGGGCGACGAAGGCCGCCTGCCCCGAAGCGCCACCCAGAACTCAGTAACAGTGGTGATGCTGAAAATGCTCGAGCACCTCAAAAACTTCGAGTTTGGCTGCGAAGTAGTGCTTCACAAAAACATGCCCCTCGGCAGCGGCATGGGGTCCAGCGCGGCCAGTGCGGCGGCCGGGGTTTTTGCCCTTAACGAAATGCTCGGGGCGCCTTTTACCCGCCAGCAGCTCCTGCAATTTGCCGTCGAAGGCGAGCGCATTGCTTCTGGTTCGGCCCATGCCGACAACGTGGGACCGGCCCTCATCGGCGGGTTTGTGGTGATCAGAAGCTACCATCCGCTGGACATCTTCCAGATACCCGTACCCAGGGAGCTATACTGCACCCTGGTGCATCCGGATATTGAAGTCAATACCAAGGATGCCCGTTACATTCTGCGCAACGAGGTATCGCTCAAAAATGCCATTTCGCAGATGGGCAACGTAGCCGGACTGATCGCCGGGCTGATGCAGGAAGACTACTCCCTCATCAGCCGCTCCATGGTGGATGTCATCATCGAGCCCGTCCGGGCTATCCTGATTCCCGAGTTTAATGAAGTGAAGCATGCCGCGCTGGAAGAGGGCGCGCTGGGTTGCAGCATATCCGGAGCCGGGCCGTCTATGTTTACGCTGAGCAAAGGCAAAGAAACCGCCGGGCGCGTAGGCCTGGCCATGCAACAGACATTTGCCCAGGCGGGTATTGAAAGTCAAATCCACGTGTCGGCCATCAATCAGGATGGACCCAGGGTACTGGAACGGGGGTAGAAAAGAGAGAAGGGTTAAAAGGTCAAAGGGGGCAGGGCATTACCTCAAATTTCCCTGCTCCACAACAGGCCAGTCTTCCTGATCCCAGGATACCGCGCTTATTTTTAGCTTTGACCGGCCCCGGTCGGCCATGTCGTATGCATGGAAAACAAAGTAGTCCTTGCCCTCAAAGGTATAGATACTATTGTGCCCGGCGCCGGCCCAGGCTTTGTTTCCCTCTACCACCAGCGAACCTCCACCCTTGTCCATGGCCAGCTCTTCTTTATCGAGGTAGGGGCCAGTAACGTTTTTCGAGCGCCCCACCCTCACCTTGTAGGTACTTTCCGCCCCGCGGCAGCAGTAATCGTAGGAGGCAAAAAGGTAGTAGTACCCATTCTTTTTAAAGATAAAAGGCGCTTCAAGTGCCGCGTTGCCGGCATTGTTATCGGCTAGCAGGGGCTTGCGTTCTTTTCGGGCCAGCGTATGCCATACTTCCGGCTTAGCAACCGACACCAGATCGTCGCTCAGTTTCACCAGTTTCAGGCCACTCCAAAACGAGCCAAAACTCAGCCAGGGCGTTCCGGCTTCATCTACAATCAGATTGGGGTCAATGGCGTTCCAGAGGTCGCGGTTGGGTACCGACTGCACCACCATACCGTGGTCTGTCCATTTAAAATCGGGGCTTTCGGGATGCAGGGATTCGCTAGTCGCTACCCCAATGGCCGAGGTATTTTTGCCGAAGGCCGAAACAGAATAGTACAAATAGTACTGCCCGTTGTGAAAAGAGATGTCCGGCGCCCAGATGTGGTTTCTGAACCCCGGCACGACGTCCGCTGCCCAGGTGGGTGCCTGCGCAAAAACCTGCTTTTCCTTGTTCCATTCTTTCAAGTCGTTGGAACTCCATACCGAGATACCCGGCCCGGTACAGAAGAGATAGTAGGTGCCGTCCTGCTGAATCATCACCGGGTCGTGTACGCGGAGGGAGTCAGTAGGTTGGCTTCTTGCCATGGCACTACAAAAAATCAGAATAGCAGGCAGAAAAAGGCCTTTTAGAAATCTCATGAATATGAGCTGTTCAGAGGGTTGGTAAACTTCCTACGGATTCTCCGGCGTAATTCGCAGAACTCCGTCCGGGCCATTGGTCAAAACATACAAAGCCCCGTCCGGGCCAAACTTAATGTCACGAACACGACCCATACTCTTAAATAAAATCTCCTGCTCTACCACCCGCTCGCCGTCCAGGACCAGAAGCCGTAACTCCTGAAAAGCCAGCGCCCCGACCAGCAGGTTATTTTTCCACTTTGGGAATAGCGGGCTGGTGCTAAAATCAATGGCTGAAACGGCGATTGAGGGCGTCCAATACGTCACCGGTTGTTCCATGCCCTCCTTTTCCGTTATTTCAGACACTTTCTTGCCGCTGTAATCAATACCGTACGTAATGACCGGCCAGCCATAGTTGGCTCCTTTTTTCAGAATATTCAATTCATCTCCCCCCTTGGGACCGTGTTCGGTGGCCCAGATCACACCCGTAGCCGGATGCTGCGCCATACCCTGCACGTTGCGGTTGCCCAAGGAATACAGGGCCGCGATGGCACCCGTTTGATTGACAAAAGGGTTGTCTTTAGGAATACTGCCGTCGGGATTGATTCTGAACACCTTACCCGTCGCCTTGCCGGGGTCCTGCGAGTCCATGTCCAACCCCATATCACCAATGGTAAAGTAAAGGTGGCCTGCTTTGTCAAACAAAAACCGACAGCCCCAACGGTTGCCGTTTCTTACTTTCAGTTCGTCAGCTACTTCAAACAGCGTTTGCTCTTCGGTCCAGCGGTTGTTTTTTACTTTTCCACGGACAATTTTGGTCAACGCCAGCGCCTTTTTATCCTGGCTATCGCCGTTGCTTTTGCTCAGTGCCAGGTACACCCAGCCATTGTTGCGGTAGTCGGGGTCAAGCGCAATATCCATCAGGCCCGCCGTGCTCGTACCCAGGTACACCGTTGGCAGGCCTGAGATGGGCTCGGGGGCCAGTTTTCCCTTGACCAGCCAGCGCAGGCCGCCGGCTTTTTCGGTAATAAGTGCGCTGTCTTTGTTTATAAACTCAATGCCCCAGGGTGTTTCGAGGCCTTCCGTAACTAGTTTTTCGATTTTCAGGGTATAGTCCGATGTCTTTTTGTAAAGAGTAGTCTCCTCCGTGTTGGTAGCAGTGGGAATATGCTGGGCGGTCACGATGAAGTCCGTCAGTGCCTTGATCTGATTGTCGTTGAGAGCCTTCTCCCAGGCTACCATCGTGGTACCAGGCACACCCTTGCGGATGGCGTGAGCGATGGAATCCCGGCCGGAGTCGTTCCATTTAGTACGAATGAGGGCCGGGCCGGAGGTAGTCCCTAGCAGGCCCGGACCGTGGCAACCCGCACAATTGGTGTTGTAGAGGGTACGGGCGTCCTGGGCGTAGGTAGCGTAGAGTGTAAAGGCGGTCAGTAGTAGGATCAAACTGATTTTCATAATGTCTTCTTGAAAAGAATAGGTATCAAATAGAGTAAAAAAGGGGAGTTTTCTACCGCTGCTAGTCAAAAGACCAGCCCCCCCTGTCTGTAAGCCGGCTAAAAATCCTGCCAACCGAACTTTCCTTTTCCCAAAAAAGTTATTAGTATTGAATCCCAATAGAATCAAAATATGGTAACGGTAACTGATAAAGCGAAGGAAAGAATTGAAACATTGCGCCTGGAAGAAGGACGCACCGACGAAAACCACATCCGCGTGGGCGTGGAGGGCGGTGGCTGCTCAGGCTTGATGTATAACCTTGAATTTGATACCAACACCCAACCCACGGATATGATCTTTGAAGACAAGGGTATCCGGATCGTGGTGGATAAAAAAAGCATTTTATACCTGGCGGGTACCGTGCTGGATTTCAGCGACGGACTGAATGGCAAGGGCTTCCAGTTTGTGAACCCCAACGCTTCCCGTACCTGCGGGTGTGGCGAGAGTTTCGCCGTCTGATTTTTTTGATTAAGTGTTAATGATTAAAGCGTCGCGAGCTTCCACGCGGCGCTTTTTTTGTGCCTTTCAACCCAGAATTTTGCTATTTCTCTCCTTCCAAAGGCCATCTTGTACAAAAATTTAACGTTTTTTGTAGTCCAAAGAGCTAATCGTGCCTCTTTATTGATAAGAAAAAGACCATTCTATCATTCACTCATTCTAACATTCACTCATTAAAAATGAAGCCTACCCTTCTAATTCTTGCCGCTGGCATCGGCAGCCGTTACGGCGGCATCAAGCAGCTCGATCAGTTTGGCCCCCACGGAGAAACCATCATAGATTATTCCCTGTTCGACGCCATCCGCGGCGGTTTTGGTAAAGTGGTATTCATCGTCCGCGAGGAGATCGAAGCCGACGTAGAGGCCGTCTTTGCCCCCAAACTGCATGGCCGCATGGACTACGATTTTGCCATTCAGGGTATCCAATCCTACGTACCCGAAGAACTGGGTACCGTAGAGCGCACCAAGCCCTGGGGTACCGGCCACGCCACGCTCTGCGCCTGGCCGCAGACCGACACGCCCTTTGCGGTCATCAACGCCGACGACTTCTACGGGCGCGAAGCCTTTGCCACTATGGCGGAGTTTCTGGCCAACGATACTGACGACACTCAGCACGCCATGATGGGCTACGAACTGAAACGCACTCTTTCTGAGAATGGTACCGTTTCGCGTGGGGTCTGCATCGTAAAATCCGACGGCAATCTGTCGTCGGTAGTAGAGCGGACCAAAATTTACGAAGACAAGACGGGCAATATTTACTTTGAGGAAGACGGTACTCTCACCGAACTACCGCCCTTTACGCCCGTGTCGATGAACTTCTGGGGCTTTAAGCCTTCAGCCTTCCCGATCATCAAAGACCTTTTTGAAGAGTACGCGCGCAAAAACTACAATACGCCCAAGGCGGAGTTTTATATACCTACCGTCGTTAGCCACATGATCTACGAAAACCTGGGCCAATGCCGGGTATTCAGCAGCCAATCCGACTGGTTTGGCGTCACCTACCCCGAAGACAAGCCTACCGTGCAAGCTTCACTGAAAGCCCTCCACGACTCGGGCGCCTATCCGGAGCAGATGTGGTAAGTAGAGAAACTTTCCAGCTACCTCTTCCCCCCATTTTCAGCTTTCGGGAGTGCCGGTGGTTTCTGGATCGTAACTACGATGATATCATGCATCGGGTTACGGACCATTCGGTCATCAAGCCATTTCGGGTAGGTGAGCGGGTGGTACTTCTGGAAATTTTTGAAGAAAATAAGCAGCTGACGATAGTAAGGCGGGGCGGTGATCTGGTAGACGAGGCGGCACTTCGCGGGCAGATCACCGCCCTTTTTGATCTGGAAAAGGATCTCGCCCCCTTTTACAGCTTACTGCGAACCGACCCCGACCTGGCCTTTATGACCACTGATTACTGGGGATTGCGTTTGATCGGCATCCCCGATTTGTTCGAGGCGCTGTGCTGGAGCATCATCGGGCAGCAAATCAATCTTACCTTTGCCTACACGCTCAAACGCCGGCTCGTGGAGCTGGCCGGGGAGCAAATAGCGTACGATGGCCATGTATATTTTGGCTTCCCCCCCCCCACCATATAGCCTCCCTCACGGTAGAGCAGCTGCGGACCCTCCAATTCTCGGGCCGCAAGGCCGAGTACCTCATTGGGCTGGCCCGTACCTTTGCGGACGGCGGCATGTCGCGGGAGTACCTGCTATCGCTGTCTACCGCCGAAGCCCAGGTACAGGCTCTCACCTCCCTGCGGGGCATCGGCGAGTGGACCGCCCACTACGCCCTGATGAAGTCGCTGAAAGTCCCCACGGCCCTACCCTACGGCGATGTGGGGCTGTACAACGCGCTTTTCAAAGTAAAGAACCTTCCCAAAAAGCCTTCCCGAGCGGAGTTGAACGCAGTCTTTGCGCCCTTCCGGGGTTGGGAGGCCTACCTCACGCTGTACCTGTGGCGCACGCTGGCAAAACGCTGACAGCGTTCCAAACGCTGTCAGCGTTGGACATCTATCAGTCGGCTTTATTAAACATATACTTCATCATGACGAAGTAAAGCAGAAAACCGGCGCCGGCTAGAATGGCCAGTAAGCCAAAAATGGTAGGCGAATCGGTTTCCAGATCCAGATTCCGGACGGCCATAAAGCCCAGCCCGATAAATACCAGCAGAATACCGTATTTCAGATTGGAGTAGGTGTCGGCTACGGTGGCGCTTTTTTGCAAAATCCACTGTTTGTCTGGTTCCAGATGCCCCAGTTCGATGAGGCGACTTTTGATTTTGGCTTCTTTGAAGGTACGGATGATGGAGGTAAGGCCCCAGAAAATGACGGTGAGGATACCCACAGGGACGAGGAAAGCAGTTGCATTAAACATGGCTGTATTTGTTTTTAGGTTGGCTTGAATTCGTTTTGTCCCCATTCGACGCCCCTGCTTTCTGTAAGGTTGCAGTTTTTCTCATTTTTTTGAAAAATAAAAGATTTCCCGTTTTTCTTCCCGATTCTGCAACCTTATCCGGTTGGGCTGCATCGAATGGAGCATACTATGGTAGACGAAGCACCCCTCATACGACGTCCCCTGGCGGGCGCCCGCCACGCCTTCCGATGGCTCATCAAGTCACACGAGCGGCTGGTATTCAGTATCGTATGGAAGATTGTACGGAACCAGCAGGATGCCGAGGATATCAGTCAGGAGGTGTTTCTGAAAGTGTATGAAAAGCTGAACACATTCAATCAGGAATCAAAGCTTTCTACCTGGATTGCCCGCATCGCCTACAATGAGGCTCTGAGCAAGCTGCGCAAACGCGACGCCCTGCATGCCTCCTTCGACGTAGAAGATGAGGCCTTTCGGGAGCGTCTGGACGCAGGTACCTTTACCCCCGCCGAAGCCCTGGAAGCCGGCGAGGTAAAAACGGTGGTACAGGCGGCCATTGAGCAGCTACCCACGCAGTACCGCACGCTTATCGAGCTTTTTCATATGCAGGAGCTGAGCTACGCCGAAGTGGTAGAAATCACCGGCATGCCCGAGGGTACTGTCAAGAACTACCTTTACCGGGCGCGGAATTTGTTGAAAGAAATGATTCAGAAAAATCAGGAGATACTGACGCAGTACGGCCCGCCGGGCGCTGCCAGAAAATAAAAGATAGTATGGAAAAGAAATGGACCGATACCGAATTGCAGGAGCTCTTTGAGCAGAACCCGCAGGCATTTGCCGAGCTGGCCCGCACCAACGAGGACGCGCGCCTCTACGCGCTGCTCTTTGCTACCTTTACCCGCCTGGACACTCCCCCCCTCCCCACTGACCTGAGCGACCGGGTACTGAACCGGTTGGAAGTAAAAGAGGCCAAAACCAGAAAATGGCAGGCCTGGGCCTGGGGCGCTGGCATTGCGGTGGCGGTGGTTGCCGGTATTGTTTTGGCGGGACTATTTGCTCCAGATCTCGCTTCAACGGGAAAAAACCTGGCCATCTACGCCCCTTTGGTTCTGGTCGGCATTCTGATCTTTGTAGTGGTAGAGTACCTGGATCAGAAAATGGTATGGCGAAAAGTAGAAGACAAACTCGTGGAATAATGGTATATCAGCCCCAGAGGGTTTTAGCTTGACTTTCACTACTTCTTCA
>CATMVR010000181.1 GCA_950075905.1 uncultured Persicitalea sp.
CGGCGGGCTTACCGGCAGGGCGACGTACGCTTTTGAACTCAAAAGCTCCCTGCAAAGGGTGGTTGAGCCGGGACTCGTAGTGCAGGGTAGCCTTTTCGGTACTTAATTTTGGATTCACTACGTTGAATGCGTAGTCGGCCAGATCCACATAGATGGAAGGATCTCCGGCCGCCTCCCAGGTAAATTTCCCTCCTTTGCCCACAAAAGTCCCTTCGCGCAGCGACACACTCCCCGTGCTGGGGCCAAACGTGACCGAATCGCCGGCCGCCACCATGGCAAAAGTGGCATCTTTCAGGTCTACAAGCGCGCCCGAAAGTACCGGCAGCGGCTCCGAAACCGGCACAATCAGCGCGGCCGTATCGGCGGGGGTGTCCCAGCCGTCGTTGACCGGGGCGGGCAGGGCGCCGGCATCGGGTTTGGAGTCGTCAAACCGGAAGGTGAAGCTACCCTCCGTCAGATAAAGAGTATTGTAATTGGACGAATAAAGCTGTTTTTTTTCCAGAAGCAGCTGCGTGCTTTCCAGCATTTTCTGGTAGGTTTTGCTATCGTAGCGCTCGCTTGCCTGGTCGAGCATCGTGAGCAGGCCGTTTACGTCGGCTCCTTCCTGGGTCAGGGCCGTGTGCAGGTTGCGAAAAAGCAGCTGCATGGCCGGCCCCACCCGCATGCCCTTGCCCGCCAGGCGGCGCACAAGAGCCACAAACTGCGCCTGCTGCGCCGGCGTGGCCAAACTCATCCATACCGTTTCGAAGTCCTGAATGGTTTTGGCATAGAGCGGGTTTTTACTACCTTCCATCGCTTTTTTTGCTTCCACCACAAAGGTGCCGGGGTCTTCCGAAAATTTCAGGCTTTGGGCAAGAAGCGTCTGACTTCCTCCCGCCAGCAGTAGCAGCAGAAGTACTCGGGAAAATCGTTTCAGAAAGATAGTATCCAGGTTCATAGGTATGTAGTGCTCGTATTAGCTCGTAAAAACCACCGTGGCCCACTGATTGCGGGTCTGCATGCGCTGGCAGGTCAGGCCCTGCGCTTCGGCGCAGCGGATAATGTCCGGCGCGTCGGTTTCGTAAAACCCACTCACAACCAGCCACCCGGCGGGCAAAAGGTGCTGCACATAGCGCGGAATCTCGTTGAGCAGGATGTTGCGGTTGATGTTGGCCAGTATCCCGCCAAACCGCCGGCCTTCCGGCACATCGGTGATGGTACCCTGAAAAACTTCCGCGCTTTCGCTGATCTCATTTAACGAAAAATTCTCCCGCGTATTTTCCACGGCCCACTCGTCGATATCGAACGCCAGCAGCTCCGCCGCCCCCAGTTTGCGGGCCAGAATAGCCAGAATACCCGTACCACAGCCCACATCCAGCACATCGAGGCCCTGGTGCGGCAGGCTGAGCTGCTCGTTCATCACCAGCCAGGTGGTTTCGTGGTGGCCGGTGCCGAAGGACATCTTGGGCGTAATGAGCAGCTCGTACCGGAAGCGCTCGTCGGGCTCATGAAACTGCGCCCGTACCCGCACGTCGCGCCCTACCTCGATGGGCTCGTAGCTCCGCTCCCACTCTTCGTTCCAGTTCTTCTTTTCTAACGCTTTCCAGGAATGCCCTATTGCGGTGACAGGCTGATATCTGGCCAGCATTTCGTGCAAGCCCATTTCTGAAAAATCCGGTTCGGGAATGTAAGCTTCCAGCCCTTCGTCGGTTTCCACAAATGATTCAAAACCCAGTTCGGCCAGTTCGGCCATGAGCATATCGGTGTACTCGGCCGAAACAGTCAGTTGTACTTCTATGTAATTCATACGGTGAATGCCCGGTGCCTCCGCACCGGATAAGACAGGATTAGTTTTTCGGTAGAAACAAAGGTAGACAAACCAGCAAAAAAGCGAAGCACCTAATCTGGCACTCCGCTCTTTCGCAACCCGAAAAAAGATCCTCGTTCGCTGGCTATACCTGTACAATCACAAACTCTACGCGGCGGTTTTTCTGCCGCTCGGCTTCGGAGTTACCCCGCGATACCGGGCGGGTAGAGCCATAGCCTTTTGCTTCCAGACGGGCTGACGCAATACCCTTTCCAATCAGGTAGTCACGGACAGCATTGGCGCGGTTGCGCGACAGCTCCAGATTCTTGTCAAAATCTCCCAGATTGTCGGTATGACCTTCTACCCTTATTTTGAGCGAGGGATTTTCGCGCAGCATTTCTACCAGGCCGTTTAGCTCGTCGTACGACTCAGGTAGCAGCTCGTACTCCGACGTAGCAAAGTAGATATTATTCAGCGTTACGCTGGCACCTTCGGCCAGAGGAGTCAGATAAAAGTCGTAGCTCAACCGGGTTTTATCGGCAGAGTCTGCCGGGCTTACTACCACGCGGGTATTCAGGTAGCCCTTCGCCCCTGCCCCAATAGAATAGCGCTGCCGGGGGTTGAGCCCCAGGCGGTACTTGCCCGACGACGTTCCAATGCGCATGGAATCTCCCTGCTCCGTGTAAGTCAACTGCGCCGGAATGGGCTTACGCGTTTTGGCATCATAGACCGTACCGGCCAGATTCACGATTTCGGGAGCTTTGGGAGTATCGGTCGGGGCGGGAGCTTTGTCAGGCAGGTTCGACAAGGGTGGTTCCTGCACAGGAGGTTCCTGTACGGGAGGTTCTTCCCTCGGCACTTCGGCGGGTCTTTCGGCCGGAGCCGACGGGCGGGGCTGGGGCTTCCGGCGCAATGGATTGTTGATGTGAATCCCGTAGAAATTCCAGTACTCTACCTGATCGGGGTTTTTTCCTTCATAAAAATCAAATACTTCGATGCCGGGTTCCAGGCGCTCGTAGAAGAGCCGAAAGCTGACCACCTCCCCCGGCCCCACCCTCCGGCTATCGGGAGAAACGGGAATTCCTTCGGCTCTGATAAACTTGTAGCGGCGGCTCGTAACGCCCGGTTTGTAAAGGCGGCTATTGGGATCGATGCTGATCTGCCCTCCCATGGAGAGGCCGGGCATCCGGAAGAGCTGCCGCATGCCCGGCTCGCCGTACTGCATGTCGATGATGGTATAGCGGTCGGTAAGCTGTACGCGGGTAATGCGGGCGGATCGGGTGTATCGCTCCTCTACGTAGGGGCGGTCGGTGATTTGTGCGCTGGCCGTTTCGAGGCGCAGGCAGAGGGCCACCAGCAGGATTGAGAACGGTAGAATACGCATGGTGTACTATAAAATTGGTATCTATTTTATAACACCGCAAAAACGATAAAGTGCCCTGTTTAGTATGTTAATTTTTGTTAAACGGGTGACTGTCAGGATTCCGTACTGATGAATGGTTTCCAGAACTCGGGATCGTAGCGCTCCCAGGCGTGGCAGCCAAAAGGTAGCTTGTGGCCGGTAAGCTCGTAACTGGCCGCCGGGCTTTTTTCGAAGGCAAAGCGCAGCGCCTGCTCCCAGGCAGGCAATTTGATAAAAAATTTCATGGGTAACAGCCGGGTAGCTTCCAGCGAAAAAAGCATGTCCTCATTGCCTTTCCAGGCCGGATAAAAGCTACTGTAAATACGCAGGTACCGGATCAGCCCCGCCACCCGCCGCAACGACAGCCCCCCGTTGAACACAAGCCGGTGCGTAGAAAGTACACTCGCAAACTCCTCCCTGGCCGGGGCCGGCAGGGTATCATAGGCTTCCCGATGCACGGTAGGTGCCCCGATGTAATCGAGGTCTAAACGGCAAAAGTAGGGCAGCTCATCCTGAAACACCCAGGCATCCAGCTGGTAGATCAGGATGTACTCATATTCTGCAAAGCGCCGGTAAAAATCCAGCGAAGTCATCAGCCGATTGTAGCTGTCGGTGCCGGTAAAAAAAGCATCGGAAAAACTCTGACGCCCCAGGCTGGAAAAGTCAGAAAGCAACGGTTGTACATCGAGACTTTCGGGCGTAACCAGCACAATAGGATAGGCCGAAAGTACCCGGAGGCACTGGGCCAGCGAGGCTCGTTCGGCGGGCGAAAGCCGGGTTTGGGACATCGGTATCAATACCGCGACGGACGGGCGGGAAGGTGAACTCATGCAGAAAACGGGGCTACGGTGGCAGGCACGCCAGGGTAAAAAATAGGGGCCATATTATTCAAGCAAATCTCCCAGGGCGGGCAACCACCAGTCTTTGCTGCTATGCTGATAGCGGCCCGCCATCACCTCCCGTAGAATGTAGGGCACCCGCAGCAGGCGGTTTTCCGGCAGAGAGGCCCGCAGTTGAAAGTGTCTCTGACGTACGTTCAGCCTGGCGAGCTTTTCCTTTGGCACAAAGGGCAGCTGGCGCAGCAGCGCATGGACCTGCAGCGCATCATCGGCTTTTTCCCGGATGGGGGCAAGTTTTTCGTTACGGTCACGCCGCAGGCGGTCTTTGAGCCGCACTGGCTCTACCTTGGCTCCAAAGCCCACCTGCTGGCTCTCGTGCATACGGTAGAAGATCAGGGGTTCGTTGATAAAATCAATTTTTCTTTCCAGGCTCAATACCAGCGCAATCCAGGCATCATGTATCAGTTTGGGAACGTGCACCGGAAAGGGCATCAGGCGGGCAAGGCACGACCGGCGCAGGGCCAGGGTGGCCCCCGTCACCACAAAGCCCCCGAAGAGGATTTCGTGGGCTTTTCCGGCTTTCCAGCGCTTTTGGGGCAGCTCGGTAAATTCGATCTCCCCCCAAATAGTAGCCGGCGTGGGCTGGGAGTTGCCGTCGATGACAATGGCATTGGAGAAAACCGCGTCTGTATCGGGATGTTCCCGGAGGTAGCCTATCTGCTTTTCAACCCGGTCGGCCCGCCAGCGGTCGTCCTGGTCGCACAGCAGAATGTAGTCTCCCTGGCAGAGGGAAAGGCATTTTTCAAAATTCTTGGTGGAGCCCAGGTTCACTTCATTCTGAAAAACCCGGATCGGGAAAGGGGCCTTGCTGGCAAATTTTTGCAGCACGGCCAGGGTAGCGTCGTTCGAGCCGTCGTCACAAACTACTATTTCATTGACCGGAACGGTTTGACTTAAAATACTTTCCAACTGTTCAGGAAGGTATTTTTCTCCGTTATAGGTACACAAGGCTACTGAAATCATGCAAAGAATAAAAATTCATTTAAAACAACCGGAGTTCAGCTAAGCCCGGCTGGTGTAGTTTTTTACAAAACTACCGGCCTTTTGCCACCCTGGGCCCCTCTCCTAATTTTTGATAAGCCGCGGGAAAGGTATATGTGCCGGTGCTCAGAGCCCACGCCAGTGCATCCGAATAGCTGGGATCTGGCTTATAATACACAAGGGGAGTCGTATTGTTTTTTTGCCACTGCCGAAAATTCTGCACAATCTCCTCATTGAAACGGTCAATTTCGCGCAGGTTGTTCCTAAAGCTCATCCCCCATACCGCGGCTACCAACCCAATGACCGGTAAAATTACTGGCTTTTTGCTTTTTTTTATATTCTCGTAAAAAATCAAGAGCAAGAAAACCGGAATACAGGCAGAAAAAAACTGGTACCGGGGTGCAATTCCTCCCGCCGCCTTGGAATCGAAACGCGTCAGTGCAATGAGTATCCCGGTCAGGATGGGTAGCGATAGCAGGCAGTACGGAAGGGGGTTGCGAAACGCATAGCCGGCAAATAGCAACCGGAACCACAGGTACATAACACCCATACCGGCTACCATGCAAACCACTATGTTGATGTACTTCCAGTCTGCACTCTGCGGGCTTACGTATAGAAAGCTTCCCAGGAACGTAAAAAGGAGCCTTGCCATCCACTCCGGGTTGAAGGCAGGCTTGTAGGCAAAGCCTGAGTGGTGGCCCGAAAGAAAGAGCAAAACGGCCAATACTCCGAAGCCTGTCCATATCCGCAGATATTTTTTCTTATTTTGTGCCGCCAACAGAAAGAATCCCAGAGGCAGAACCAGAATACCGTTTCCAAAGGAGAGAATGGCCATTGCCACAAAGAGGATGGCCAGCGGGAAATAAAACCCAGAATTTTCGTCTGCTTTGTTGAGGCAGTACAGACTCAGGATTGCGAAGAAAAAAACGGTGTAGTACTGTACCCCGCCCCAGTAGTATAAGGAAACCTGCCAGAAGGACAGACTGAAGAGGCACAGGGAAACCGGAATGATCACCGTGAACAAGGAGACTCCCTGCTCGCGCATAATAAGCAGGATCAGAACAAATACCCCGAGCAGGTAGAGGTTTTGGTACCATACCAGGGCCGTAAAGTTGACGGAACCTGTGAACGTATACGCAATTGCCGCCGACAACCTGGACGTAACAATATAGTGCTCACCATGCGGGTAAAACAGGGCGCGTATTTTGCCAATAGCATCGGTACTGTGGTAGTAATGGTTTTTCAAAAAGATCAAAGTCGCGGCGTAATCGTCGTAGGAGGGAATATTGACAACATTCTGCCAAAGAGCCAGAATAAATGCTCCCAAAGTAAGGAGACTCAGAGCGATGGATATATATTTTTTCATGCTATACGTATTTACACGTAGCGATTCTGGGATACTATCGGAAAGAGGAAGACGTAACTTTACATAAAGTAACGAAGTTAGATGTACATACAAAAGAAAAAATGATTAAACGGTAGCAACGAATATGGCCATACCCGATTCTCTGAAAAAGGCAATAGTACAAATGCCGGCAAAAGATAAAGACAAGCTTCTCCTGCGCCTGGTAGGGAAGGATCCACTGCTGGTAGACAGGCTCAACTTTGAGCTACTGGAAGGCTCGGATACGCTGCTGGAACGGCGGGCTGCTATCCGAAATCGCATCATCAAAATAGCGGGCATGAGCCAGTACTCGCCCGGCTGGCTTATGATGGACATGCGCTCCCTGAGTGGCGATATTACCCAGCACGTGAAGATAACGAAGGATAAGTACGGGGAGATTGAGCTGAGTATTCAGATGGTAAACACCTTTTTTGAGAATCACCCCGATCTGCTCACCAAGTATTCGTCCCGCTCGGATAAGTGCTCCCTTTACATCGCCAAGAAAGTGCAGACTATCCTCAAACTCCTTACAAAGCTGGACGAAGACTACTACGTGGATTTTGAGAGTGAAATGGGGAAACTCCTCCGGTACGTACACAGCATGTGCACAAAGCCCTACGCCCGCGAGCTCGATATACCCGAAGAATGGCCCTGAGCGGCTCCCGCGAATTGTTGAACCGCCCTGTATACCCTATATTTTGTGACTATGCCTACTGATCCTACCATCGCCCTATTAATCATTGACGCGCAATATGACTTTTGCGCGCCGGAAGGCACCCTGTTTGTACCGGGTGCCGTAGAGGACACCCAGCGCCTGGCCACGCTGATAGGGCGCGCCAAAGACCGTATCCAACACCTGGTAGTAACCCTCGATACCCATCAGGTACTGGACATCGCCCACCCGGGCTTCTGGCAGGATGCCCAGGGTAAAAGCCCCGCGCCTTTCACGCCCATCAGTCTGGCTGATATTACGGCCAGCGTGTGGCGGCCCCGCTTCGACGCCGACTACGCCACCGGCTACGTGCGCGCCCTGGAAGAGCAGGGAGAGTTTCAGCATTTTATCTGGCCGGAGCACTGCCTGATTGGTACGCGGGGTGCGGCGCTGGTAGACGTGCTGGCCGATGCCGTGAGGGAATGGACGCACCATACGCAACGCAACTACGTGGCGGTGGTCAAGGGTGAGCACCCGCTGGCAGAGCACTTCGGGGTATTCCGGGCGCAGGTACCCGTACCCGGCGTGGCCAAAACCCAACTCAACCAGCCCCTACTCGACGAATTGTCTGGCTACGATGAAGTATGGCTGGCCGGCGAGGCCCGCTCGCACTGCGTGGCTACGAGTCTCAAACAGATTCTCCGCTTTGCCCCGCAGCTGGCCCCTAAGGTAGTCCTACTCACCGACTGTACCTCCGACGTGACGGGGCTGGGGTACCTGGCCGACCCGATCTACGAGCAGGCCCGGGCCTCGGGGGTACGCTTCGCTGCTTCTACTGACCTATTCGCATGAGCCGATTTCTGAACCGGCAGCGGGCTTTTCACCAGGTTGGCCATACCTATCACATACCCTTACCTACCCAGAACCCATGAACCGATTTACTGACCAAACTGTCCTGATCACCGGAGCCGGCTCCGGCATTGGCCGCGCCACGGCTCTCTCCTTTGCCCGGGAGGGCGCCCGGGTGGTGGTTTCTGACATTGCAGAAAGTAGTGGCCGCGAGACGGTCGCGATGATAGAAGCGGAAAGCGGAACCGCCTCCTTTGTGCTTTGTGACGTAGCCGATCCCGCCCAGATTGCCCAGCTGGTGCAGGAGACCGTCGCCCGCTACGGGCAGCTCGATATGGCCATCAACAACGCGGGCGTGGGGGGCAACCTTGCCAAGGTAGCCGACGTCACCGCCGAGGACTACCACCGCACGGTAAGCATCAACCTGGGGGGCGTGTTCTTTGGCATGCAGCACCAGATCCGGCAGATGCTGACGCAGG
>CATMVR010000182.1 GCA_950075905.1 uncultured Persicitalea sp.
AATAAGATAGCGAGGTTTCTGATCGTAGGTTTTGATTTTTTTCAACATGACCTCTTTCATTACCCCTCCTTTGTTGGAGAAAACTACCTGCACATCGTTGGTTTCGATGGTCAGGTCCTGGGCTTGCCCCTGCGCGGCTGCTGCAAAGCCCCCGTAGCGGGCGGTATTCAGAGTAGTGTCAGGTAGCTGGGTGTTTTCAGGGGTTGAGGCGGGGGCGGCAGGAGCAGGAGTGGCCTGTTCCGTAGCCGTGGGCTCGGGTACTTCGGGGGTGGGCACCAGTATCTGATACCCGATAAGCATGAGTAAAATAAGTACTAAGCCAATGACTTGATTTCTTTCCATTAGTTAACTTGGTGATAAAAAAATGTAGTCCCGTTTCTGAAAAAAAGCCATTCACGCACGTTCGTGGCAATTTTCTGATCAGAATCGGGACTGCAAAGGTAAGGAAGATTTTCGTTGAATGGGATTATTCTTCGTAATCAATCCATTAAGCTACTGCATTACAGCGCGTTTTTGCTGCGAATAGGCCAGGGCTGATTTTACAAAATTCACAAAAAGCGGGTGCGGGTTCATGACCGTGCTCCGTAGCTCGGGGTGAAACTGCACGCCAATGAAAAAAGGATGGTTTGGCAGCTCCATAATCTCCACCAGATTATTTTCGGGGTTGATCCCTGTAGCCAGCATCCCGCCTTCCTCAAATTTCTTGAGGTACTTGTTGTTGAACTCGTAGCGATGACGGTGCCGCTCGCTGATGGTGAGCTTGCCGTAAATCTTGTGGGCCAGTGAGTCTTTCCTGATTTTACAATTGTACGCCCCCAGTCGCATGGTACCTCCCTTATCGGTCACGTCCTTCTGATTTTCCATCAGGTTGATCACCGGATGGGGAGAGTCGCGGTCCATCTCGAACGAATGCGCATTTTCCAGTCCCAGCACGTTGCGGGCGTATTCGATCACTGCCATCTGCATGCCCAGGCATATCCCAAAGAACGGGATGCCGCTTTCACGGACGTAGCGGATCGCCGGGATTTTGCCTTCTATGCCCCGCTCGCCGAACCCGGGGGCTACCAGCACCCCATCCAGTTCGGATAGTTTCTCCACGGGGTTGTCAGGGGTCAGCGATTCGGAATGAATCCACTCGATGTGAACTTTGCACTCATTGACAGCCCCGGCGTGAATGAAGGATTCGACAATGGACTTGTAGGCATCGTGCAGCTCTACATACTTACCCACCAGTCCGATTCTGATCGAGTCGGTAGGATTTTTCAGCTTACTCAGAAATCCTTTCCAGGCATCCAGCTCGGCGTCCTGATCATTGTAAATGTCCAGCATGTACAGCGCCCGTTGGTCCAGCCGCTCCTTGCGCATCAGCAGAGGCACATCGTAGATAGTCTCCGCGTCCATAGCCTCGATTACGGAGTTGACCTGCACGTTGCAGAACAGTGCGATTTTCTTGCGCAGATCGGCGGGCAGGGGGTGCTCGGTGCGACACACCAGGATATCGGGTTGAATACCGGCCTCCTGCAACATCCGCACGGAGTGCTGCGTTGGTTTGGTTTTCAGCTCACCCGCAGAAGTCAGGTAGGGAATCAGCGTCAGGTGAATGATCAGCGTGTCGTTTTCTCCAAGTTCAAACTTGATCTGACGCACAGCCTCGATAAAGGGCAGCGACTCAATATCGCCCACGCAGCCGCCGATTTCGGTGATAACAATGTCGTAGTCGCCGGTTTCACCGAGCAGCATCATGTTTTTCTTGATTTCGTCGGTAATGTGGGGTACTACCTGCACCGTACGGCCCAGAAAATCGCCCCGCCGTTCGCGCATAATGACGTTGTAGTAGATGCGTCCCGTAGTGACGTTGTTGGCCTGCGAGGTACGCACATTCAGAAAGCGCTCGTAATGCCCAAGGTCGAGGTCAGTTTCGGCCCCGTCGTCAGTCACGTAGCACTCGCCGTGCTCGTAAGGATTGAGGGTACCCGGATCGACATTGATATAGGGATCAAATTTCTGAATCGTGACCGAAAGACCCCGGGATTGCAGCAGTTTTGCTAGTGAAGAGGCAATAATTCCTTTGCCTAGTGATGAAGTGACACCGCCCGTAACGAAAATGTACTTAGCGGTCTTTTGCCCGGTAGAAGCCATAAGACGTTGCTTTTTTTTCTATGATTACGGGATACAAAGATACTATAATCCATGAGGTTAACAGGTTCCGATAACGAATTATCTAAAACTTTTACAAATTAACCCATTAAAAAGAACGGGTTAATTTGCTGAAAATTAACCCGTTCTACTGAATCCATCTTTCTATAATATTTTTCTATTCCAGTACCAGGCCTCCCGGCCCGTGGCTTTTCTTTTTCGGAAGGTTAAGCCCTCGTCACCCAACGACTTGCCCAATATTATTCGGCCGAAATCAACAACGCCCTTTCGTTTGATACTTACCACCTACTGACGCATATTTTTTTAGACGTATAAACCTGAAATGTGAATTTTTCAGGAAAGGTGATCCTTAAACGTCTCGTAGCCGTAGGTCCGCACCAGCCGGAAGGTATCGTTGGCTTGCCAGATACCTATCGAGGGCAAGTTGACCCCATTGAAGGTAGTTGTTTTTACCATAGTGTAATGAATCATATCCTCAAAAACCAGACGATCACCTACCTGTAAGGGTTCATCGAAGGAGTAGTCGCCCATGAAATCGCCGGCCAGGCAGGTCATGCCGCCCATCCGGTAGGTGGGCTTGCCCGCCACGGGCTCGTGGTGCGCCCCCTCAATGCGGGGCTTATAGGGCATTTCGAGGGTATCGGGCATGTGGGCCGCAAAAGATACGTTCAGGATAGCTACCTGAATGCCCTGACTGTCCATGATATCGAGCACGTTGGACACCAGCGTGCCCGTGCGCCAGGCAATGGCCGAGCCGGGTTCCAGAATTACTTCCAGATCATACTTTTCCCGAATGGCTTTCACCAGCCGCACCAACCGGTCGATGTCGTAGCCCTCGCGGGTCATGAGGTGGCCGCCGCCCATGTTGAGCCACCTGGCCTGGTGCAGCAGGTCGCCGAACTTTGCTTCGAGGGCTTCCAGGGTACGTTCCAGGGTATCGGAGCCGTTTTCGCAAAGGGTATGAAAATGGATTCCCTCTACGCCTTCGGGCAGGGTATCGCCAAATTTGTCGCGGGTTTCTCCCAGGCGCGATCCGGGTACGCAGGGGTTGTACATATCGGCTTCTACTTCGGAGTACTGCGGATTGACCCGGATACCCACCGAGATTTGCTGGTCGGGGTGTTTTTCGTTCCAGGCCCCTACCCTATCCTTGTAGCGATGGTACTGGCTCAGGGTGTTGAAAGTCAGGTGGCTGCTCCGTTCAAGTACCTCCTCAAACTCACTATCCACATAGGCCGGTATGTAGGTATGGGCCTTATGGCCCATGAAATCGTTGATCAGCTTTATCTCGTTTAGCGAGCTGGCCGTGGCCCCGCTCAGGTACTCTCCCACAATCGGAAACACGCTGTACATGGAAAAGGCCTTTAAAGCCAGGATAATCCTGCAGCCGGCGGCCTTCTGCACGCTGTCGATGAGTTCAAGGTTTTTACGAAGCAGAGATTCGTCCAGTACAAAGCAGGGGGATGGGATGTGGGTGTAATCGATGGCCATGGGAATAGTTTTATCCGACAAAGTGATGAATGTTAGTAGCAGGTTTGCTTAATTTGGCGCAAAATTAGGCCAAGCCATTCACAAAACACCCTATACCTTAGATTAATTCACCTATGCCTTTTCTAGTATTTGATATCGAAATGACCGGCCCTGAGCCGGGTTGGAACGAAATTATCCAACTGGGCGCCGAGCTTTATGACGATCAGTGGCGGTCGTTGGGTACCTACCTGCAAAACGTGTATCCCGAAAACGAGGAAGCTTTCACGGCCAAATCGGAAGAGGTACACGGGCTATCAATCGATGACCTGGAAGACGCCCCCATGATCTACGATGTGATCCCCGAGTTTGAGGCCTGGATCAAAGCCAAAACTAACGGCGCTCCGCTCTCCAAAGTAGTACTGTGCGGCCAAAGTGTGGTGTCCGACATCAATTTCCTGCGGTTTGCCTACCGCAACGAAAAAATGCACTGGCCCTACTCCAACAAAATGCTGGACCTGCACACGGTTTCTTACCTGTTTTTTATGATCATGGAAAAAAACGGAAAATCAGTACCCCGCTCGCTGAGCCTGGGGGCGGTATCTACCTACTTTGGATTTGAGCGCGAGGAAGACACCCACAATGCCCTCGAAGACGCACAGCTCACCGCGCGCTGCTTTAAGGAGTTTTTCAAAATTGCCGACCTGATGAAGTACGTGGAGCCAAGCTAGGCGAAAAATAAAGAGGCTACCAGTGGAAAAAGTATATTTTCACTGGTAGCCTGCTAGATTTGTTTAGTTAATCCTACAAGGTTGGCTCAGAAACCCGGGCGTCAAAAATGCCGGTGAGTACCTGCCCGTTTCGTTTTACCTGCAGGAAAATCCTGTACTGCCCCGCTTTGGGAAATGCGTACGGAAACGAAATGGCACTGCCATGATCCATGCCTGCGTGGCCGCTGCCGTCCGCGTTGACTTTCATGCCCATTTCTTTCATCAGAAGGGTTTCCCGTTCCGAGTCAGGCATGCTTTTCAAGCTTGCGACGTAGCGGTTGATGCTATCCCGAAAGGTTTTCGGGTCAGGACGTTTATACATCCGGGTGGTGTCGGCAATGCGGTTTTTCAGGGTCATTTCAGAAGCCATGGAAACGGTTCCTACCGGATGCAGGTGAATGTACACAGAGCCATCGGAGCGCACAATGGCCGCGTGGCCGGCCATGCCCAGGTAAGGCTGCAGCTGGGCGGGTTGCCCATCCGGCGTAAATACCTGAAAATTGAGCTGGTAGGGTTTTCCGGCTTCGAATACCTGGTTGGCTTTGCCTTCAAATACCACGTAAGAGCCATCTTTAAGCGAGGTTTTAGTGCCCGGACTTCCGCAAATAACCACGTTTTCATCCAGCGGAATTTGCTTGGGTTTGTTCAGCGGATCTGTCACTACATATGTGTCCTCTGGATCGGTTTTTCGGATTTCAGTGACGGTAGAGGTCAGCGCTGGAATCTCTATGGTATCTGTAAGGGTTTCTGTAAATCCGGAATAGTAGACTATATCGCCATACACCAGGTACTTACCCGGTGGTAGCTTAGGCACGTACGCCTGAAATGTGGTCGAGTCGGCCCGCTCCGGATGCAGGTGGGCAAAGCCATCCAGTCCGGGAGTCCTGACCAGAAACAAATGCATGAGCTTGCCGTGGTCCGGAATGAGGTAACTCAGGATACTTCCCCGGCGATTAACCTTGAAGTCGGTAGTATCGATGGTAAGCTGAATAAGCCGCTGATCGTCTTCCTGCACTACCTTACCCGCGGCTTTCAAAGGCTTGTACATAAACTGCCGGTAATCCGCAGCCCAGCTGTCCCACCAGCTGCTACCACCGTAAAGGATCAACAGGCAGCAGCCCAGGGCAATGCCCATATTCACCAATCTCTTTTTTCGGTGCTTAGGCCCCATGGTTTGGCCGGGCCGCAACTGGCCGTCGCTCACGCTCGCGCCAACCACCGTAACCAGCAGCAGCAACAGCAAAAGCCCCAGGGCACCGAGCGTCCAGCCCAGTCCGGCGGGCATGTCGCGCTGGGCGGTGGATACCGCTACGATGGGCACTATCAGCTCGGCTTTGCCCTTATCACCGTCAATATCCAGCTGCACACTGGACGATCCACCTTCCATAAGCCATACAATGCCCTCAAACTGGCCCATCTGCCCGACAACCGGTTGCAGCTCATCGGGAGAGGGCGCGCCTTCGTCGCCCGACCGGAAGTAAATGGGCCGGGCCATTACCTGCGTTGCGCCCCCGTTTTCTACAAAAACGGAGATTTGGGCGGTACCGGGTATCACCTCGGGGGGATGAATCGTGACCAGTACGCGGTAAGGCCCCGCGTTTTGTTGCAATACTACGCCCGAGCTACCCACATGGGCATGAGAGATACAGGTACCCAGTACCCCTATCACCAGTAGAATCCACTTTTTCATCGTTGAATATTTTTCATCCAATTGCCCCATACCAGTCCGATCCGGCTGGATACTATACTCAATCCCAAAGCTATACCAAGCCCCTGCGCCAGCTGGGCGGGGCTGTCGACATTCCAGGGAGCAAACTTGTAGCGGTATTCCCAGTCGGGACTATTTGAAAAATACCAGTAGTGGCTGCCAAAAAACCAGTTGCGGGCATAGGGAGACTCTAAAAGGAAGCCGCTGAAATACCACTGCACCACGAAGAAAACGGCCAGAAAGGCAACGCCCAGCACCAGACAAAGTACCCAATCATTGAGG
This sequence comes from uncultured Persicitalea sp., assembly GCA_950075905.1. Taxonomy (GTDB): domain Bacteria; phylum Bacteroidota; class Bacteroidia; order Cytophagales; family Spirosomataceae; genus CATMVR01. Next base: position 6,385 of record CATMVR010000182.1, read on the forward strand.
TGAGAAAACCGGTGTCTGAGCAGGTCTAAAACAAAAGCGGGCACAATAAGCAGCAGCGGAAACTGAAATCCCTGGTAGTGATCGATATGGTGCAAAATGGGTCCCAGCTTGGGCTCGGCCGGAAACAGCGGGATGATCCAGAGGGTCAGGAGCAGGATCAGCGTATATACCAGCGCCACCAGCGTGATGGTCCAGCGGCCGGCGAAAGCTCTTCCGAAAGCAAGAAGCAAAAATGGGAAAGCGGCCGCTGAAATCTGGTAAAAAAGAGAGGTATGCGAGGAGTATCGGTCTATTTCTTCCGACAACAGCGTGTACCACATGGTGAGCAGAAAGCCTGCCGACATGGCAAAAAGCGCATAAAGTACCCGATTGCGGCGTTTGAGCGCGTCGGCATTTCCGGTGAAAAGTGTTTCGGTTTGGTTTTTAATCGCTACCACGCTTACAATGGCCCCAAACTGCACACCGATAATACCAAGTGCCAGCACTGTATGCGGAGGAGACAGAATTTGCACATCCAGTCCGTAGGTATTGTGCCACCAGTCATCAAAGGGAGCCGAGGTCAGCATCATTAAGGCCCCCCAGATACAGAAGAGCGCTCCCAGAGAGCTGTAAAAGAAGCCCCAGATCTTGACGTGTTTGCTTTTTTCGGCCTCACTACCCGCAAAAGTATTGCGTAGTACCTCATAACCCGAAAAAAGGCCTGACACCACGGCCCCGAGGTAGATGACCAGGTGCGGAGGTGAGAAAAGTCCGTCGCGGCCAATGCTGAGGTGCCAGCAAATGTCCCAGATAAGCCCGGTGATTACACATAGAGATGAGAATACGACCGCATACACATAGGCAGGTATACCCAGGGCGGCAATACCCGCGCGGCTCCCCGGCGGTGACAGGGTAGAGAGTGAGGGGTTGAGTGTTTGATCCATTTTGGCTTAGGAAAAAATCATTGTTTTATTAATCAAAATAAAGACAATTTACCCTAATCTTACCCCTATCAGGCCGGTCAAAGCACAAATTTATTTATCTACCGCAACGCAAAAAATCAAAAGGGGCGCAGCGCTTTCACAAAACGGCCTTTAAAATAGGTGGAGTACAGGTTATCTTCCCTCACCCCCCGCGACGAGGAAGCATGGATAAAAATCACCTCTCCCTTTCCCTTTACCTCCGTAACAATGCCCGCATGTGACACGTAGCCTTCCTTACCGGCATCGGGTACGAAAAAAAGCCAATCGCCGGGGCGGATGTCCTCTACTTTCTGTACTTCGCGCCCAAATTCTGACTGCTGCCAGGAAATACGGGGTACCTTATAGCCCAGCTCGCTGTACACCGCGCAGATCAACCCGGAGCAGTCAATGCCCTGACGGTCGTTGCCCCCCGAGCGATAGGGCGTACCGGTATACTTGCGGGCTTCCTGAATCACATTTCGAACGTGCCGGTCGTAGGGGCCCGCGGGGGCTGTTGTCGGTTTGCGGACCGCCGGACGGGTAGTAGCGGCCGGGGCCCTCCGGGATTTGGAAGTAGAAGTGGCAAAACCGGGAGAGCGTTTCAACGTCTCGCAAGATGGAAGAAACAGGCTAACCAATAACAAAAGAAGCAGGGTAGGAATGAGTCTAAGCATAGCTTGGCTAAGGTGGTGAGTCTCCAAATTTAACGAAGCTATTGGAAAAATTGGTCTCAGAAACTTGCAAAAAAGGCCAATCCGGAGTGGATTGGCCTACTACTGTGCAGCTTAGAAGTACTAATTTTCCTTCCGGTATAATTTCATGGCCTTAGGCAACTGGGATTTGATATCCCGGATACGCTTGGCATCGGCAGGGTGGGTCGACAAAAACTGCGGGGGTTTGCTCCCCCCTTCCGACTTCTCAGCCATTCGGGTCCAGAAATCCACCGCAGCCTGGGGGTTATAGCCCGCCTTAGCCATAAATATCAGCCCCAGCTGGTCGGCCTCCGACTCCTGCAAACGGCTGTTGGGCAGCAGATAGCCGAGCTGCGTAGCTGCCGGCGCTACCAGGCCATATACCGTATTATAAATTTGCTGGG
>CATMVR010000183.1 GCA_950075905.1 uncultured Persicitalea sp.
TTCAAACTCGCGGTTGTTATCCGACATTTCTTTCAGGTAGGTCAGGTCCAGTAGTGAGCCATTTGGCGTGTCAGAGGCAGGCTCCGTTTCGATGGAAGCCGCCAGGGTGGTAATCTTGGAGAAAAGATCCGTGGGCGAAAAAGGCTTAGGCAGGTAATCGTTCATACCTACCGCGATGCACTTGTCTTTTTCTCCTACCAGCGAGTGGGCCGTCATGGCAATGATCGGCACATCGTTTTTTAGCTCGTTCCGGATAAAGCGCGTAGCCTGGTACCCATCCATTTCGGGCATTTGCAGGTCCATGAGCACCACGTTGTATTGGTTGTTTCTGATCTTTTCGATGGCAATTTTTCCGTTTTCTGCTAGTTCGGGCTCAAAGCCGCTGTTTTGCAGTACCCGCATGGCCAGCCGCTGGTTGAGGAGGTTGTCTTCTACGAGTAGTACTTTGAGCCGGTTGGTGCTTACGAGTTTGAGGGGCTTATTTTCTGCCTGGTCATCCATTTTCTTAGTGACTTTTTTAAATGGTAAAGTAAAATAAAAGGTCGAACCCTGGCCAGGCTGACTCTCGACTGACAGGCTTCCACCCTGCAAATCGATCAGCAACTTTGAAATGCTCAAACCGAGGCCCGTGCCGCCGTACTTGCGGGTGGTGTCGGTATCGGCTTGCGCAAAGCGTTCAAATATGGTAGTTAACTTGTCTTCGGCGATGCCGATTCCGGTGTCATTGACCCTGAACCCGATGATATAAGCCAGCTCCGATTCTTTCTTTACTTCTACCGATAGCTTCACGGAGCCCTTTTCGGTAAATTTCAGGGCATTGTTTACCAGATTGAGCAGAATTTGGGTCAGTCGGGTAGGGTCGCCCAGCACAAAAACCGGCGTGTCGGGGTGTAGGGTCACGTCCAGGTCCAGGCCCTTCTCAACGGCTTTCTGGTTTTGCACAGCTTTTACATTCCGGACAATTTCCCGGAGGTTAAAGGAGATTTCTTCAATAACCAAATGCCCCGATTCTATCTTGGAAAGATCAAGAATATCGTTGATGATCCCCATCAGGCTTTCACTGGCCACCGTAATGCTGTTGGTAAACTCCCACTGATCTTTGGTCATGGGGGTGTCTTTCAGGAGGTTGGCAAAACCAATGATGGCGTTCATGGGGGTTCGGATTTCGTGGCTCATATTGGCCAGGAATATGTCTTTGGCCCGGGCGTTTTTCTCGGCATTGTCCTTGGCTTTGAGTAGTTCAGTTTCCATGCTTATCCGGTTGGTAAGGTCTACGGCGTTACCGATCACGTACTTACGGCCGTCGGCAAATTCAGAAAGTACGTTATTGTACATCCAGGTTCTGGTTTCTCCATCCTTGTCCAAAATCTGCATGAGCCCTTTGAGGCTACCTCTTTTTTTGATTTCCCGCAGATACTCGGTAATTTCTTCCCGGTACTGGGGAGCCACAATATCAAATAGACTCCTGACCGTTATATCGCCAAAGGTATACCCCATCATTTCGGCCCCGGCTGGGTTGATACTCAGAAAGTTGCCTTTAAGGTCGTGGGTGCACATCAGGCTTTGGGAGTTTTCGAAGAAGGCCCGGTGCCTTCTTTCGCTTATTTCCATTTGCATCAGCGCGGCGTTGCGCGTAGTGATGTCTTTTCCAACGGCCAGATAGCCCGTAATATCCTTGCCATCTCCTTCCAGCTGCGAAATGGTCAGCTCCACGGTAACAGGCGTCCCCTCTTTCCGAACCAGCGTCCAGGCGTTGGTATCGGCGTCTGTCTGCAAAGATTTGGCAATCAGTATATTGAATGCCCCTTCCAGGGGGTTGTTCGTGACGCGGCTTAGCTCTTTCTTTACATTCCTTAGCTCCCTGGTGTCGATAAAACTCGTCAGATTAAACTTATTTACTACCTCATCGGCATTATACCCCAGCATAATCTCCGCTCCCTGGTTAAAGGTCGTTATTGTACCGGTTTTATCAGTAGTGATAATGGCGTAGTTGGTTCCGTTGAGGATTTTTTCCTGAAAATCAGAAGCCCGTACCAGCTCATTCTGGATAGTGATAAACTCAGTAATATCCCGGCCAATCGCGTACACGTTGTCATTTTCGAGGTCGGGCGTTGCGATCCACTGCAAGTACTTGTAGTCGCCATGCACCGCGCGGAAGCGGGCGGTAAAATTGAGAACTTTTTCTCCATTGGTGAGCGCCCGGACGGCGTTCATGGTAGGAGCCACGTCGTCGGGGTGCATGAAGCTATAAAAAGGCATTTTCAGAATTTCGCGGTCGCTCCATCCCAGGGTTTTATGAAAGGCGGGGTTTATTTTTCTAAAATAGCCATCAATACCCGCCACGGTGATCAGGTCCAGCGATTCCAGAAATAGCTTTTCGTAATTTTTAAGTAGGGTTTTTTCTTTTCTTGCTACGATCTGCGACACCACCTCTCTGGCCAGCAGAGCCATAACTTCCTGCTGATTGGCGTCCAGCTCGTTGGGTTCGCGGTCTATGATACACAAGGCGCCCAACGCGTAGCCATCCGGATCGATCAGCGGAAAACCAGCGTAATACCTCATTTTGGGCGGTCCTGTCACGAGTGGATTGTTCACAAAGCGTTCATCTTCCAGGGTATCTTTTATTTCCATCAGCGATTCGCCCATGATCGTATACTGGCAGAAAGAATCGGTTCGGGGTGTTTGACTGGCATCCAGCCCTACGTTGGATTTGAACCATTGCCGTTCTTCGTCCAGGAGCGTAATGAGCGAGATGGGGGTGCCGCACACCATGCTTACCAGCTTAGTGAGGCGTTCAAATTCCTCCTCGGGCAGGGTATCCAGAATATTGTAATTCTTTAAAGCTTTCAGGCGCTCCTCCTCGTTCTCTGGAATCGGCAGTTCAGACATAAATCGTTTTTAAATTAGGAAGGTTTGGTTTATTGTTGGACGTATTAAGGTGATGTCACCTTAGGCTCTCATTTTTATTATTTGCAGGAATTTCACAGTTTTTACCCAATGGTTTTGCTCTATGTTGTATCTTTTGGTACAATAATATTGCTGTTTTTTGAAAATAAAAAACAGCAATAAACAAACATTCTCGTTCCGTGAGTGATCAGTGATTAGTGCGCGGTCATTCCGTACTGTTTACCCTGGCAGGTATATGCTAAAAGTAGAGCCCTCGCCCATCTGACTGCGGGCAGTGATAGCCCCTCCGTGGTTATGAACAGCCCGTTCGCAGATGGCCAGGCCAATGCCTGTCCCTTCAAACTCGCTGCGCCCATGCAGCCGCTGGAATACCTGAAAAATGCGATCCAGATATTTTTCGTCAAAGCCAATGCCGTTGTCCTGTACATCGATACGGTGGTAGCTATCTGCCTGAATGGCAGGTGCGACACCGGGTGGGAGCTCGTTGGCTGTAATTTTTTGTGCCGTTACATGAATAATCGGGAAGGTGTTGGCGTGCTTGAATTTGATAGCATTTGCCAGTAGGTTTTGAAAGAGTTGTCTCAGCTGGGTAGGATCGCCTGTTACCGTTGGCAGTGGCGACACATTGATACTGGCCCCGGTATCGGCAATGAGAAGTTCCAGATCTGACAATACAAATTTGACTAATTCACCCAGGGGCACATTTACGACGTTTTGGGCCTGCGACGAAAGGCGCGAGAAACTCATCAGATCATCAATCAGGATGGACATACGCTGGGCCGCGGCTTGCATGCGGTCCAGGAGCATGTTTTCTTCCTCGGTACCGGAATTGTACCGTACCTTCAGCAGATTGGAAAACTGTTGAATCTTACGGAGTGGCTCTTGTAAGTCATGCGAAGCGGCGTAGGCGAAGGTCTTCAGATGCTCGTTCGAGCTTTTTAACAGACTGTTCGATTCGGTCAACTGCTTGTTGGTGATTGCCAGGGCGTCATTCAAAGCTGCCAACTCCTGGGTACGTTGTCTGACCTGATTTTCCAATTCTTCTGATAAAGTGCGGTAACGGATTTCGCTGGCCTTTAATTTATCCACAGCGTGTACCTCTTTTGTTACATCAACGGCCATGTCAATAATAGCGTACACCTCACCGGTGGCGTTACGCAGAGGCTTGTAAGTGAAGTCAAAATAGTGGGTTTCCAGCTTGCTGTCTATAATCAGATCAGCACGCATATTCTTGGCTGAGTAGGTTTTGCCGGTCGTATAAACCTGATCAAGAATATCCAGAAAAGGCTGCCCGACCAATTCGGGCACCGCTTCTTTCAGGGGCAAACCCAGTACGGAATGGTCTTTGCCCCAGAGGCTGATCATGACGTCATTGGCAACTTCAATCCGCATGTCGCGGTCCACAAACAGGCAGGTTGCTATGGGTGCCTCTTCTATAAGCGATCTGAAGCGGGCTTCACTTGCTTCCAACTTACGTCGGATCAGAACCTGCTCGGTGATTTCAGTGCAAATTACCAGGACACCCGTGATACAATCTTCTGTTCCGTAAAATGGCTCATATACAAAATCTATGTAGGTAGGGGCCAAAACTCCATTCCGTTCCAGGGTCACGGCCAGTTCGCGGGCAATGAAACGCTCGCCGGTAGTGTACACACCCGTAAGCAATTCTTCGTAGCCCTGTCCTCTGGCTTCGGGTAGCGCCTCAAACAGGGGCTTGTCGATGACCTGCTCGCGGGTGCGGCCCCAGTACTCGAGTACCCGTTCGTTGGCCAGGGTAATCACAAATTCTGGCCCGCTAAACATCGCCACGGCCACCGGCGCCTGTTGGATCAGTCGCCGAAAACGATCTTCACTTAGATTGAGCTGCCGTTGGGTGAGCACCTGCCGGGTAGTTTCCTGGCATACAACCAGCACTCCGGCCGTATTGCCCTTTTCATCTTTTACCGGACTATACCCAAACGTCCAGTATACATCTTCCAACTGGCCGTTTCGATAGATTGGTATCAGCTGATCTTCACTCCATGTGGCATCGCCTCCGTCCATCACCTGATCAATAAGGGGTTTTATGATGGGCCATGTTTCCTGCCAGCACTCTTCGCCACGCTGGCCGAGGGCGGTAGGATGCTTGCCTCCGTTGCCTAAACTTGGCCGGTAGGCATCGTTATAAAATTGGATCAGGTCGGGGCCCCACCACAAAAACATGGGGAATTTGGAGTTGAGGATAATACTGACGGTGGTACGCAGGCTATGGGGCCATTGGTGGGGTGGGCCTAGCAAATTGTTTGACCAGTCGTAGGCACGGATGAGTGCCCCCATGTTACCGCCGCCTTCCAGGAAAGGGTACCCATTATGTTGTTCTGCTTGTATACTTGTGCTCATCTATGTGGCTTTATTCGCAACGCTGATTTAATGCCAAAATATAAACTTATTTTTTTTTATTGATCCAGAAAAGTTCATGATCTTTCTCCCAAATGCTGTGCCAGGGGGCATCCGGCTGGCTGCAAATCGTACTGCTTATAGCTTCTCCCGGTGATCCGGGATAAATCCCGGCGCTACCAGATCGGTCGTGCCGATGGCACTGGTTGGCGGTGCTAGTGACGGTGGGGTGAACGCCTGAGTTGCACAAGTTCTTACAAGGTTAGGTACTCCCAAAATGTCACCCGAATGACAGGCTGTTAAACGAAAAATGCCGTAGGCATGGCCGATGTGGTAACCCCGGATTTTAATCCGGGGAATGAAATGCAGCCCGACCAATCAGGCTAAATGCCGTAGGCATGACCGATCTTTGTTTTACGGAATAGCTAACTTTCGGATAAAACGCAACTCCCAACACCAACTGCCCCTCACCCCGCACATAAAATAATTCAAGTATTTTCTAAAATTATTTAGGGATATTCCAGAGTTGTTCTACTATACGGGTAACTATTTCTTTTCTCCTTAACCATCATGACCTTAAAACAACTCGACGACGAACGGTTGGTAGTATTTCTGCAAGAAGGCAAAATGTCTGCCTTCGAGGAGATCTACCGACGGTACTGGTACAAGTTGTATGGCATTGCCTACCAGCAGACCGGTGTCCGGGAGGAGGCCGAAGAGCTGGTACAGGAAGTATTCCTGAAACTGTGGAGCCGCCGCAGCGAGGTTCTGATCCGGCACCTGGGCATGTACCTGACCATCGCCGTCAAAAACCAGGTCTACGACTACATCAAATCGCAGATCAGCTATCGCAAGTACCAGGAGTACCTCATTTTTCAGGAATTGCACCAGCACCACGCCACCGACGAGATCATCAACTACACCGATCTGACCGAAGCTGTGGAGAAAGTACTCAACCGCCTGCCCGAAAAGAGCGCCGAGGTGTTCAAGCGCAGCCGCTTTGAAAACCAGTCGGTACGGGAGATTGCCCAGGGACTCAACCTGAGTGAGAAAGCAGTGGAATACCACATCACCAAATCGCTGAGGTTTCTGAAAGACAACCTTAAAGAGTATCATACCGACAACTAGGAATCAGATCGCACCCAACCCATGACCCAGGAAGAATTTAACCAACTACTTAAACGCTACCTCGAAGGACAAACCACCGAGCAGGAAGACCTGCTGCTGACCGAGTGGTACGAGTCGCCCGCCAATCGGGTGGAGGTGGCTATGCCCGAGGGACAAAAAAAGGAAACCGGAGCCCGGATATGGCGCAACATCCGGGCACATATACAGCCCGTCGTTAGCCGCCAGGTAGTACGGCTGGCGTGGCTTTCGGGCGTGGCTGCCTGCCTGGCGCTTGGCTTCGGGTGGCTGTATACCCAATCCCGTAGCGCTCCGGAATCGCTTGTTACGGCCCTGGTACGGGAACAAACGGGCATAGAGGTAAGGAACTCCACTCCCTCCGAACAGGAAGTAACGCTGCCCGATGGCACTACCGTTCTGCTTACCCAGAACAGCCGGCTGGTATACGAGAAAAACTTCAATAAGCTAAGACGGGAAGTGTACCTGACCGGTGAGGCCTTTTTTGACGTAAAGCGGGATGTCACTAAACCTTTTGTGGTGCATACCGGCGACCTGATCACCGAAGTACTCGGCACGAGCTTCCGGATCAGCCAAAGTCAGAAGGGAAAAAAAACCGAGGTATCCGTCCGTACGGGCAAGGTGTCTGTGTACGCGGATAGTGACTCCCGGCAAAGCGAGCGTAATGGGGTCATCATTACTCCCAACCAGCGGGTAGTGTACGACGCAAGTACCCGCCACATCACTCCCGGTATCGTGGAGCAGCCGGTGGTCATACTTCCTGAGGGGGAGGCGCAGGCATCCCTGATGTTTCAGGAAGCTTCTTTCGAGAATGTACTGGCCCAACTGACCCGAATGTACGGCATTGAGTTTGTGATTTCGAATCCCTCTTTACAGGATTGTCACATCACGGCCGATCTTAACGGGCTATCCCTGTTCATCCAGCTGGAATTGATTTGCAAATCGGTTGATGCCACCTACGAAAAGCGGGGCACGGTGGTATTCATAAAAGGCAACGGCTGCTAAGGAAAAAAGCCGAACGTGCTGGACACACATTCGGCTCCACTTGATCACCCTTTACAAACGCCAATCTGTGAGAGGGTGCTGTTTCTCAATTTTACCAATTAAAAAACAAGTAAAACTATGAAAAAACCCGTACCTATTCCCAAAAATCTGTGGAATATCATGAAGATTACCTTTACACAATTGCTCTTGCTCACCCTTTTCTGTGGCCTGTCCATGGCTCATAGCAGCCGGGCACAGGAGGTACTCAACCGCCCCATCACCATCCGGGGTGAAAAACTGGAACTGAAAGAAGTACTAAGCCAGATTGAACGCGAAGCCCATGTAAAGTTTGTGTACAGCACCATGATCCAGTCCGGTCAGCGGGTGTCGCTTAATGTGACGAATCGCAAACTTTCTACGGTTCTGGACGAAGTACTAAAACCAATTGATATTGATTACGAGGTAATTGAAAACAGGATCCTGCTAAAAAAGACCAAGCCGGAAGCGGATGGATCAACGGGGTTCGTACCCAGGAGCGTTGAGCTTCCCGCCGACCGTACCGTATCCGGTCGCATTACCGACGAAAACAATAGCGGTCTGCCCGGCGTAAGCGTGGTACTGAAAGGCACTCAGCGAGGTACTACGACGGACGGCGAGGGTCGTTTTCAGCTATCGATACCCGAAACGGGCTCTCCTGTGCTGGTGTTTAGCTTTGTGGGATACCAAAGCCAGGAAATAGCAGTGGGAAATCAATCTACATTTAACCTGGCCCTAACTCCCGAAGATAAGCTGCTCAACGAAGTGGTAGTGGTAGGCTATGGCTCCGTCAAAAGAAAAGACCTGACCGGAGCTGTGGCCCAGGTAGACTCCAAAGATATCGAAGCCTTTCCGGTGGCCGACGTGCAGCAGGCCCTGCGTGGCCGCGCACCGGGGGTGCGGGTCATTCAGACCTCGGGTCAGCCCGGTTCCTCCGTGCAGGTGCAGGTTCGC
>CATMVR010000184.1 GCA_950075905.1 uncultured Persicitalea sp.
AGAAGTACCACGTCACGGGCATTACCCTTCCGTTTCTGAATCCGGCCCTGCGGCATACCCGCACCCGGGAAGTATACCTGCTGAAAGTTTATTGAACCCGACCAACAAAAATAGAGGGAAGCCCACTTGGGCTTCCCTCTATTTTTGTCTTAGTATTTTTGGTTTATGCTAGCTGCTCATTCAACTTCTGCTCCAATACTGACTTGGGTACCGCGCCAACCACTTTGTCAACCAGTTGTCCACCCTTAAAAATCATCAGGGTAGGGATGCTACGGATACCAAATTTGGCAGGAATCTGAGCGTTCATATCTACGTCCATCTTGGCTATTACTGCCTTACCCTCGTACTCACCGGCCAGTTGCTCCACAACGGGACCAATCATTTTACAGGGGCCACACCATTCGGCCCAAAAATCCACGAGTACGGGTTTGTCTCCCTGAATCAGTTCTTCAAAACTGCTATCAGTAACTTCGAGTGCTTTTGCCATGTTAAAATATTCTAATGTGATAATTGTTCTGATTAATAAATCAAAAACGGTTGGCAAAAGTTCCTCTGTAACATTGCTCCCTAAATTCTTGGGGGGCAATCATGATATTTTGCCGGGCAAAGCCAAAGGATTCGGCAATAAGTTGCTTTCAGATACCACCATTCCCCGAAAAACAATTATTCATCAAAGACGGGGGTATCTAAAAAAACAAAAACTTTCTCCGACGATAAAGATTAGGATAATCTCCTTCAAAAAGAGTGAAAGGGTCCTGATAAAATTTAACAAAATCGGTGGCACTTGCATGACCTGGGTAGGGGGCGTAAAAATGGGTAGGGCTTCGGGAATCATTTCTCCACACCAGTACATAAGCAAGTCGTACCTTTTCGGCCTTCAAAGCGTACAAAAGGGAACTTGTCCACCAGGTAGTATCCGGAATAGATTCTAAGCCTGTTTCGGTGAAGGCGGCCAGTTTTTCTGCCTTGCGGGCATAATCCGAAACAATTTTGAGCCGCATGATGCCGTCAGGCAGCGCGTAGCGACCATTTCTCCCAAAATCAGTGTAGTTATCCACCCCCACCATATCCACCCAGGCATCACCCGGGTACCGGTCGAGGTACTCCGCTTCGTTCTTGAAGTTACAGTCAGGCGAAAACACGTAAATAAAGTTGTGAACCTGCATTTCATCACGCAGATACTTGACCGTAAACCGCCAGAGGGTAGTAAACTCTTCGGCTGAGCAGTGGGGTTTTCCCCACCAAAACCACCCACCATCCTGCTCATGGTAGGGCCGAAAAAGCATGGGGACCAATTTTCCATCGTTTCCGCGCACGTTATTGGCAAGATCAGCCACGGTTTGCAATATTGCCTTATACTGCTCATGGTGCGAACCACCCGGAATCAGATTTGCCACCGCCGGCACAGTAAGTGAATCTTTCCAGTAGAACCCGGTTTGGGGAGATACGGGATTGGTAAAATGCCAGGCCACGGTAGTAACCCCACCCCGGGTGTAGGTGTCTGAAATTTGCTGGCGCAGCGATGCCTTGGCCCGTTCGATAGCCTGTGGTGACCGCCCCGATAACCCGCTGAAATCCACCCCAATGACCGCCGGATGGGCTCCGGTTACAGATTTTATATCAGAGCGGTTTTGATCTCCCTGCCAGCCGTGTCCATACTCAGTGGCGTGCTGATGGCCAAACAGGATGTGCCGGCGCGAAATTTTTTGCAGGTTATGGTACAACGCTCGGGTTTCCTGGGTAGCGTTGGAATCAAGCAAACGAGGCCGGGCAACGGCGGTGAGCATTGCCCCCAGACAAAACAGCCAGGTAAGGGTTAATTTGAAGAAGAAAGAAGTATTCATGGTAGCAAAAAATTACATTCCAGCTTGCCTGGAAAACCCAAAAAAAGGGTGGTGTTCACTTGCTGAACACCACCCAACTCACTGACTTGTTTACTTTACGAGCAAAATGTCGTCAAAATAGAAAGTCTCGTCCTGCTTATCGGGTCCTTTGATACGAAAACCAACCTGGGTTAGTTTTTTCCCCGAAACCCAGAAATCCATGTCTGTCAGTTTGATCTTGAAATAGTTCCAGACCCCTGCTTTTACCTTTATTTCGTTGGCATCGTTGTAGTCCCCAAAGCCACCTTTGCCGGCATCCGTTGTCACGTAGAGCGAATAGTCCTGAGAGGCTCCCCTGATCCAACCCGTCAGATAAGTGTACTCGGGTGAATACACCAAAGGGGTAGACCAGTTCGACAGGCCCGTCAAATGCCAGTTTCCTTTCTGGTATGTTTTGGCGAGGGAAGCCGTCCCAGCCTTTCTTTCCTTGGTAGACACCACGGCTGCATCCCCCCAGGAGGCATTTTGGAACCCGGTTCCGAAGGTATCGGTAAAGATTTTGTAAGAAAGATCCTTATTCACGAACTCCTGCCGGGTCCGGATTCGGCCCGTACCGTTGGTGATGCTGAGCGTACCCCGGTTTAGGGTACTGGCGGGCATTCGTACCACCAGCTGCTTCTTCTCTTTGGAAACAATCGTGGCCGCATCCGAAATGCCCTTCACCGAATCTGCCACCGCTACCGCTGTGACATCATCAAGATTGTTGCCGGTGAGCGTAATCACAGTTCCCTCCGTGAAGTTGTAATCTGAGACGTCGGACACTGACGGGTAAGCCAGTACCTTAAATGGGATGGTGGTTGTTTTACCGGCGCTATTGGTAAAAGAAATGTTCTGTACACCACCCGCGGCCTCTGTGGGTACCCTGAATATAAGGGTCTCGTCGGTGTTGAGGGTAGGCTGAAATCCCGCCTCTACGCCCTGCTTTTCGAATGTAATGTTTCGGATATCTCCTAGTCCGGTACCCATAAGTGTTACCACAGAACCACTCGCTGCCGAGTCGGGCATGATCTTGGTTGCTACCGGGTTGCCTGGCTCATAGCGCGGGGTGCCGTCGGTATCCTCTTCGCAGGAGGTCAATGCCAGCCCGGCTACCAGGCCAATGAGCACTAGTCCGGGAAAACGATTCAATCTATATTTTTTCATCAGGTTAATTTTTATTAATTGGTAGGGAAGCTAGGGATTAGTTGTAGTAGGGAACAGGCTCCTTGCCCAGCTCGGGGTCCTGCACGATTTCCCCGGCCGGAATGGGGAGATACATCTTATCTTCGGTGAAGTTGGTGATGTAGTTGGCCCCGGTTACCGTGCCCCGGTTTTGCTTTTCGATCATTTGCTTCGCCTTGGTAAATCCCTGCCGCTGAATATCATACCAGTAGTCGCCCTCGAAGGCAAACTCCACCCGCCGCTCGTGCAGAATATCGTTCAGCGTAAAAGAGGTTCGGGCCGGCAAACCTGCCCGGTTTCTCACCGCGTTCAGTGCTTCCAGAGCTTTGGCATCCGTGGTAGAAGCCGCCGTACCCAGCGTAGCCTCGGCAAAAATCAACAGAACATCGGCATAGCGCAACAGTACCACGTCATTACCAGAATTTTGTCCCATTACCGGCTCTCCCCCAAAGCTTTTGCCGGGGCCGGCAAAGTACTTGGCAATATTGGAGCGGGTGGCGTTCATGCTACCCCCATCGGCCGTAGGCTGAATAGTGTCGTAGCGAAACCCATTGGCCATAAACTCATTGTATTTGGGAGCATTGACCCGCTGGGGCTTCCAGTTGAGGTTCGTCCAGCCGTGCTCCATCACCGACCACTTGCGCCGCATATCGCCAAATTCGTATTCCTGCAAAATATCCAGGGAAGGAATGTACATCTCCCAGGCGTCGGCCTCAGCCGTGCGTAGGGCTCCCGCTCCCCGATCGGGGTTTTTCAGGTTGCCTGTGCCCCAGGGGTCCTGGGAAAACTGGTGCTGAATCGAAAACAGTGACTCCTCGTTATTGTCCATGCTCATTTTGGTGAACATGCCGTTGTAATCTGATACCAACCGGTACTTACCCGAAGCAATCACCTCGGCGGCTTTGGCTTTGGCATTGGGGTAATCTTTGGTATAGAGATAAAGCTTAGCCATAAGACCCTTGGCAGAGTACTTCGTAACCCGTCCCGGCTCGTCGGATTCGGGCAGGCCGGCCTCAGCCATTTTGAGCTCTTCCAGAGCAAAGCGCAACACGTCTTTTTGGTAATACCGAGGGATGTTAAAATTGCCGAATAGTGCAGTTTCGCCCGGATCGGTAATAATCGGCGCGGCTCCCCAGGTACGGGCAATGTAGAAATACACCAGACCCCGAATGAAATGGCACTCGGCGATGGCCGGGTCCAGGTAGGCAGCACCGCCGCCACTGGCTTTTTTCTCTTCGAAGGTCTTGATCAGTACGTTGGAGTACCCGATGATTTTGTAGAAAGCACCCCAGGCCGCACCGATGCGGTCAGAGGCAGAGGATACCGTAAAGTTGAGGTATTCCACATCGGTATAGGTAAACATATTTCCGGCCATTACGTCACCGATGGCGTCTTGCGCCCGGCTTTCGTAGTTGCGCCAGGGAAGACCGCTGTAGAGGGTACTGGTAGCCGCCCTCACCTCGGAGGCATTGTTGTAATAGTTGCCCGTAGTTGTTCCTGACAATGAGGGGCGTTCGATAAAATCCTCTTTGCAGGATACCAGCAGAAGTGCCGGCAATAAGAGGGCTATGATAGGTTTGATTTTCATATCTAAAAACAGATTTTTTGGGTCAATTAGAATTGCAGATTCGCGCCAACAGTAAAGGTGCGGGGGTTGGGATAGTGCCCCGTATCGACGTTCATAAGTTTCACGCTATTGTTGAAAGCCCCGATCTCGGGGTCATAGCCAGAGTAGTTCGTAAACGTTTTCAGGTTCTGAATGGAAGCATAGAACCGCACGGTCGAGATTTTGGCTTTGCTCAACAGGCTCGACGGCAAGCGATATCCCAGCGTAATGTTCTGAATCCGGGCGTAGGAGGCATCCTCTACGTAGCGGTCAGACATGGCCGTGTTATTTTTATTGGTATTGGTAAAGCGGGGCAGAGCGCCGTCGGTATTTTCGGCGGTGTAGCGATCCGTGACGGTATTCATCTGGTTGGTATAGGCGTTATTCAGCCCTTCCAGCTGCCAGCGAAGAAAATTGAACGCTTTGGCTCCCTGGCTTCCCTGCAAAAACAGGCTGAAATCAAAACCGCCGTAGTTGAGGCTATTGGTAAATCCCCAGGAGAATTTGGGCAGAGGGCTGCCAATATACGTGTAATCCTGGGCGTCGATTTTGCCATCTTCGTTAATGTCCTTGAACCGGATATCGCCCAGCCAGGTTTCGGTTTGATTCACATTGTAGCCAAACTGCGGTATGCTGTTGTCCAGGTCTTCCTGGGTGCGGAAAAGGCCATCGGTAACCAGCCCCCAAAACGACCCAACCGGCCGGCCGGGCGTGGTGTGGGTAATCAGGTAGTTGTTGTAGTACACTTTACCATCCAGGGCCGATGCAGCGCTAGCGGCCTGATCGTAATTGTTGGTAAACTGCGTGACTACCAAGTTAGTCTTCCAGGTTAAGTTATCATTCTTGATGTTGGTGGTGGTAATACCCACGTCTATTCCGGTGTTGGTCATTTGGCCGGCATTACCAAGTGGAGCTTTCAGGTCGTCCCACTGGTCGCCTACTCCAATCAGGTTTGGTCCCGTCAGGAAGATAATCATATCGGAGGTTACCTTCTTATACACATCGATGGTAGCATCAATGCGTCCTCCGAGGAAGCCCAGATCAAGTCCGGCGTTGGAGGTTTTCACCGACTCCCATTTCAGGTTGGGATTAGGAATACCATTGATCATGTTGGAAGAGCCAAAACCCACCGGACCGGAGAAAAACTGCACGGCTCCCACGTAGGCGGGGTTGGGGGCACCGGAGGGGAAGTTCTGGTTGCCTACTACCCCGTAGCCCAGGCGCAGCTTGGCAAAGTTCAACACATTGCCAATGGCCCCTTTCATGAATTTTTCGTTGGAGATTGTCCAACCCGCCGACACGCCCGGGAAGTACCCCCAGCGATTGTTGGGGCCAAAGTTGGACGAACCGTCGGTTCGGAAGCTGGCCGAAATAGAATAGCGATCGTCGTAGGTATAGTTGGCCCGGGCAAAGTAAGACTCCATGGCCCATTGTCCTTTTCCGCCGCTTAGGCCCCAGGTGGTCTGGTCGGCGCTTCCCGTATTCAGGTCAAAAATATTGGCCTGTAAATCTACCTTCGTTCCCGAAATAGCCTGGTAGTAGGAATTTTGCGCCTGATGCCCCAGCGTAGCCTGAATGCCGTGCTTTTTGAAATACTTGTTATACGACAGATAATTCGTCAGTGACCAGTAGTAGCTATCGGAGCGCGAGTCGATGAGTTTGCTGCGAAACGAAGTTCCGCCCACATTTCCGGCTTTCTGGAAGGCCTCATTATTATTTTGTCCAAGCGAGTAGGAAAGTTCGTTGCGAAAGGAAAGATCTTTCAGCAGCTGAAATTCGGCGTAAAGGCTACCAAAAACCGTATTAGTGGTTTTGTTATTGCCCCTAAACTGGCTGTTGCCTACGAGGTTGGCATTGTTGTACTGCACTCCCCCAATGGTTTGGCCGCCGCCCCAGGTTCCGTCCAGATTTTTCACGGGTGTGAGGGGGCTGGTAGAGGCGCCCCACCATATTGTACCCTCAGCCGCATCGGCCAGCGAAATATTCTGAATGCTGCGTGAAACGTTGGCGCTCAGGCCTACTTTGGCCCAGCTTTTGAGCTGAGTATCCATGCTAAACCGGGATGAGTACCGCTTGAAGTCCGACCCTAACAGAATACCTTTATTATCAAAGTAGTTGAGAGACAGGTAGTAAGTGGTTTTGTCGCGGCCACCCGAGAAGCTCAGCTGCTGGTTGTTGATCGTACCGCGCTGGAACATGGCATCCTGCCAGTCGGTACCGGGGCCCAACAGTTCCGGATTCCTGAATTCATCCGCTACCGGATTGCCAATAATAGGGAGTACTTCGTTTTGATACCGGGCAAAATCTGGCAGTTTCATCAGATCCAGTCGCCGGGCTACTTCAGAAACCCCCGTGTACATCTCATAGGTTATTTTGCCTTCTCCCTGCTTTCCTTTTTTGGTGGTGATCAGGATCACTCCATTGGCCGCCTGCGAACCATAAATAGCCTGGGCCGAAGCATCTTTGAGTACGTCGATACTTTCTATATCATTGGGATTCAGCATAGCCATTACACTATTGCCAGTTTGGCCATCGCCACCCCCAAGGCCCGCGTACCCCGTGCTCGAAGAGGTATTTCCTCCCACAAACGGTACGCCATCAATCACAAACAATGGGTCGTTGTTGTTGATGGAAGTAACGCCCCGCACTTTTACCGACACGCCCCCACCGGGCTGTCCGCCGTTGCTCGTTACCGTAACACCAGCCGCTTTGCCCTGTAGAAGCTGGTCGATACCCGCGGCGGGAATATCTTTCAGCTCAGCGGCTTTTACCGTAGTAATAGAAGAAGTAACATCCGAACGCTTGGAAGTACCGTAGCCAATCACCACTACTTCATCGAGGGTACGGTCGGCAGCCTGTAACACCACATTGATCGTAGTGCGGTTGCCCACCGCAATTTCCTGGGTTTTTAGCCCGATAAAGGAGAATACCAATACATCAGCTCCGGCGGGAAGGTTGATAGTGTAAGCACCGTTTACATCTGTGGAAGTACCTATTTGCATTCCTTTTACGGATACCGTAGCACCGGGCAGTGTGTTGCCCTGTTCGTCAGATACCACTCCTTTCACAGGCCCGACGGCCTTTTGGAAGGACCTGGATGCGTTGGCGACGAACTTCGTTGGTTTGTTAGCCGGGAAAATTTCTGATCCGGAATGGGCATGAACGTAGGTCCCCAGCCAACTGCTCAGAACAAGAAATCCCGAAAGCACATGTTTCATCATACGAGAGTTTATTAAAAGTTTACTTAACCTATTGACTAACTAGAAAATTCTAAGTATACATAGCGTTGCGAACCCCTTGTCGGGTTCAGGCTATTTCAGGAATACTCCCAAACAATCGCGGGGAAGGCAATGAGATCATGACTGAGGTACCCTTCCCTTCTTCACTCTGCCACATCACCTGCCCGCCCAGAAAAGTAACTCTGGACTTGATATTGGCAATTCCATCCCCTGTGTGGGTATCCCCTTCGAAGTTAAAACCGAGCCCATCGTCATCTACACTGATGAGAGTACTTTCGTCTCCTACCACTATCTGAGTCAGGATAGTACTGGCGTGAGCATGTTTAAGGGCATTGTTGAGCAACTCCTGCACTACCCTATACAGCATTACGGAAGTCTCGCTTCCCATGGGCGGTATATCTCCATAGTGTTCGAGTACCAGCTGGGTCTCGTTTACCATATTGAGTTTTTGAACCAAATCTTCCAGAGCTGCAAACAACCCGAAGGTAGAAAGCGCGTAGGGGC
>CATMVR010000185.1 GCA_950075905.1 uncultured Persicitalea sp.
CAAAGACTCCAACCACCCGTACGGTCACGGAAAGATCGAATTTTTTTCGGCTGGCTTTGAAGGTGCATTGATTATTTTCGCCTCTGTCATTATCTCCTGGGAGGCCATTCAGCGCCTGCTGCAACCTACCCCGCTATCCAATCTGTCTACGGGTTCCGCGCTCATTGCCCTGACGGTTCTGATAAATTCTGCCATTGGATATATTTTGGTAAGAGAAGGCAAAAAGTACAACTCTATGGCACTTACCGCCGACGGTAAGCACTTGCTTTCGGATAGCGTTAGCAGTATTCTTCTTTTGGTAAGTGTAGTGCTGGTGTTGGTAACGGGCCTGGGTTGGATAGACAGCGTCGCTTCTCTCCTCTTCGGCATTCTCATTGCCTACAATGGCTACAATCTGATCCGTAAATCGGTGGCCGGCCTGATGGATGAAAGTGATCTGTCGCTGATGCATCGGGTAGTAGATGCGATTCGGGCCAGCAAAAAAAACTACTGGGTCGACGTACACAACCTCCGGGTACAGCAGTACGGCTCCGACCTCCATATTGACTGCCACCTGACTCTCCCCTACTACTGGGAGCTCAAAAACGCCCACGAGGCTATTCATGAGTTTGAGGATGTCCTGAAAGCCAGTCACTCGGGTGAAACGGAGATATTTGTACATGCCGACCCCTGCCTGCCCGAGTGCTGCTACTTCTGCCGGCTGGAAGGATGCCCCGTTCGACAGCACGCCTTTCAGCACGAGATTGACTGGGACGTGGTCAATCTGGCCAAAAATCAAAAGCTATTCACGGAAGCCCAGGCAAAATTAAGGGCAGAAGATAGTTAGAATGGTACGCTTCCGCTACTTTTGGGTGTATACTAGTTTTCATTTTTAATACTTATTCCAATGTCTCCTTCCAGAAGAGATTTTATCCGGCAGCTTGGTATTGGCGCTTTGGCCTCGACCACCTTTATCGAGGCAATGGCCGGCGCGCCCATGAAAAAAATGTTTTTCGACATTTCGCTGGCCGAATGGTCGCTACACAAGGCGCTGTTTGCCAAAAAAATAACCAACCTCGACTTTCCGGAAATTGCCCGTAAAGAATTCGATATCGAAATTGTGGAATACGTCAATCAGTTCTTTAAGGACAAAGCCAAAGATACTACCTACCTTAACGAGCTCCTGAAACGGTGCAAAGACAATGGTATCAAGAACAACCTGATCATGATCGATGGCGAAGGAGGATTGGGTGAACTCGACGACGCCACCCGAAACAAAGCCGTGGAAAACCACTACAAGTGGGTAGAAGCCGCCAAGTACCTGGGTTGTAAGACCATCCGGGTTAACGCCTATGGCAAAGGTACCGCCGAAGAGGTAGCCAAAGCCGCCGTGGATGGTCTCGGCAAGCTGGGCGAGTTTGCCAATACCATGAAAATCAATGTAATTGTGGAAAATCATGGAGGCTACTCGTCCAATGGTCAGTGGCTGTCGGGAGTTATGAAAGAAGTTGGTCGTAAGAATGTAGGTACCCTACCCGACATCGGCAATTTCTGCATTGAGCGCAAGCCCAAATCCTCCGAGTGCGCCGTTTCTTATGACCGTTACCAGGGTACCAAAGAATTGATGCCCTATGCCAAGGGCGTAAGCGCCAAATCGTATGACTTTGACGAAAATGGAAATGTCATTGAGACAGACTACGAGAAGATCTTCAAGATCGTGAAAGAAAGTGGATTCAAGGGCATCGTAGGTATCGAGTACGAAGGCAGTAAGCTGGATGAATACGAGGGAATCCGGAAAACCAAAGCCCTGCTGCAACGCGTTGGCACTATTGTCTAGCGTTTCTGATCGCCGTTAGATTTTCTAATCACCATAAAAGAAGTCCGGATTTTTAAGAAATTCGGACTTCTTTTTTATTCACAACAGCCTGACTTTCTGCTACTTCAATTTTCCAAGCCCTCCATCTATACCCAATATCTGCCCGGTGATCCATCCGGCCTCATCGCTTAGCAAGAAAGTAGCCGCGGCGGCCATATCGGAGGCGCTTCCAAACCTACCCATAGGATGCCGCTTGGCGGAAGCCTCCCGCTTTTCTTCGGTAGAAAGCAGGTTTTCGGCCAGGGGTGTATCTGTCAGAGAAGGTGCTACCACGTTAAACCGGATTCCTGCCGCTGCGTACTCCGAAGCCAGCGCCAGAGACAGCCCCTGGAGCGCACTTTTGGCCGTGGCAATAGAAGTATGGAAGCTCAGGCCGGTATTGGCCGCTACGGTACTAAAAAACACCACCCCGCTCTTTTTGGCCTTTTTCAGGCGATTGATATTGGGTTGCAGGGCGGCCACCGCACCCAGTACATTTATTTTATAGTCGCTTTCAAAATCCTCCAAAGAAAATCTACCGAAGGGTTTCAGATTGATGGTACCCGCGCAATAGACAAATCCGTGCAGCAGGTCTGGGAGATTGGCAAAGGCCGCATCGTCGGGCTTGGTGGCATCCCACGCCGCAAATTCTAAGTCCAGATCCGGGCGGGTACGTCCGGCAGCGTATACGGTACCTCCATCGGCCAATACGCGTTTTGCTATTTCTCCACCAATGCCTCCATTAGCACCAATAATCAGTATGTTTTTATTTTTGAACTGTTCAGCCATAGCTTTTCAATTTTTTGGAATAGTAGAAACAATAAACCCTTCAACTCGGGGTTGAAGGGTTATGTTTTACATGCCCAGGTAGCTTAAAAACTCCTTTCGGGTGGCTTCGTTCTCAAACTTGCCCCCGTAGTAAGACGTTATCGTCGAGCTACCGGTGTCCTGAATTCCGCGGGAGTGGACACACATGTGCTTGGCATCGATGACCACCGCTACGTCTTCCGTTTTAAGTACTTCCTTCAATTCGTTGGCTATCTGCACTGTCAGGCGCTCCTGCACCTGCGGGCGCTTGGAGAAGTACTGTACAATGCGGTTGAGCTTTGATAAACCAATCACTTTACCGCTCGATATGTACGCCACATGGGCTTTGCCATAGATAGGTACAAAGTGGTGCTCACAGTTGGAGAAAACGGTAATGTCTTTCTCCACCAGCATTTGGTTGTAATTGTACTTATTCTCAAAAAGCGTTACGTCAGGCTTGTTTTCAGGATTCATGCCGCTGAAAATTTCTTTTACGTACATTTTGGCCACGCGTTTGGGAGTACCCTTCAGACTGTCGTCGGTTAAGTCCAGGCCCATGATTTCCATAATGTGGCGGAAATGCTTTTCGATGAGCTCTATCTTTATTTCGTCATCCATCTCAAAGGCATCCACCCGTAGGGGGGTGTCGTAGGAGGTAAGGATATGGTCGTGACCGATGTCATCTACGTTATCGAGCGCCGGGTTGTTGTTAGTTTGTGGGGTATTCAACATAGTTCCGTTCTGTTTCATAAAGTAATACTTTCAAATCAAATGTAGGGTCAATTTTTTCTCGTAAAATCTGGTGAATGACTATGGCAATATTTTCAGCGGAGGGGTTCAAATCTTTAAACTCTTCGGTGTCCAGGTTCAGGTTTTTGTGGTCAAACCGATCCAGAATCTGCTCTTTTATCAAATCACTGAGCAATTTCATGTCGTACACATAGCCGGTTTCGGGGTCTACCTCGCCGGTTAGCTTGACAATCAGGTCATAATTGTGGCCATGGTAGTTGAAATTATTGCATTTACCGTAGACACGTTCGTTTTTCTCATCTGACCAATTGGGATTGTTCAGACGATGTGCAGCATTGAAGTGCTCCTTCCGGAACACCGACACCCGGTTAGACATCATGTAAAAATGGTTTAAGTAAAAAAGCGCTTAAATGTCGTTACAAAGTTTGTGTACAACACATTCAAGGCCGCCGAGCGTTGGACCTGACGCTCATTGGAATATAAATGCATAGGTATAACGGGCGTTCTTCTGCTTTTGTTCAACCTTTATCTAAAATAATTAAACAAAAGTGGCCACTATATTCATAATCAATTCTGAGTGACTACTTAAATACTGTTAAAAGTAACTAAAACTACCCGGACCCCTGGAAAATAAAAAAAT
The DNA here is from genome assembly GCA_950075905.1 of uncultured Persicitalea sp. Lineage (GTDB taxonomy): Bacteria > Bacteroidota > Bacteroidia > Cytophagales > Spirosomataceae > CATMVR01. The sequence continues at coordinate 4,032 of CATMVR010000185.1, forward strand.
TTAATATTAAGTTATTAGGTAGTATTTTGCGGCTCCTAACCTTTCACCCGAATTACTTCCATGAACAGACGTCATTTTCTGCATAAAGCCACACTTGTCACAACAGCAAGTGGACTTATACCCGCTTACACTAGTAAAAACCCCGCACCGGCAGACAAAGTTCGCCTGGGTTTTATTGGGGTGGGCATGCGCGGACGAAATCACGTGGAGCAGGCCCTCTACCGGCCTGATGTGGAGATCAACGCAATATGCGACATTGATCCTGCTGCCATTGCAGCAACCCAGGCTATGCTGAAAAAAGCGGGCAGAAAAGCCGCCGCCGTTTACAGCTCCGGCGAAGAGGCGTTTCTCGATATAGTAAAGCGGGATGACCTGGACGGTGTGGTGATCGCTACGCCCTGGGAGTGGCACGTACCTATGGCGGTAGCTGTGATGAAGGCTGGAAAGTACGCGGCGGTGGAGGTATCTGCTACGGTCACTCTGGAAGAGTCGTGGGATTTGATCAATACCCACGAGCAGACAGGAGCCCACTGCATGATTCTCGAAAATGTCTGCTACCGGCGCGACGTCATGGCGGTACTCAACATGATTCGCAAAGGAATGTTTGGTGAGATGATCTACGCCCACTGTGGGTATCAGCACGATTTGCGCGAAGTGAAATTCAACAACGGGAAGCAGGCCTACGGGGGCGGCGTGGAGTTTGGTGAAAAGGGCTACTCGGAAGCCCGCTGGCGCACGCAGCACTCCATAGACCGGAACGGAGACATTTACCCCACCCACGGTCTGGGACCGGTAGCGCACTGGCTGGACATTAACCGGGGCAACCGTTTTACCTACCTTACCTCTACCGCCACCAAACCGCGGGGCCTGCACAAGTACATTGTGGACAATGGCGGGCCGGATCATCCCAACGCCAAAGTCAAATTTAAACTCGGCGACGTGGTAACAACGGTAATTCAGTGCTTCAACGGCGAAAATATCGTATTGATCCATGATACCAACTCTCCCCGCCCCTATTCGCTGGGTTTCCGGGCGCAGGGTACCGAAGGGGTATGGATGGACGACGGACATATGATTTATCTGGAAGACCAGTCTTCTAAAAAGCACCAATGGGAACCCGCTGCGCCTTATCTGGAAAAGTACGACCACCCGGTTTGGCAAAAAAATGCCGCGCAGGCCGAAAACGCCGGTCATGGCGGAATCGACTACTTTGTACTCAGGGGATTCATTGAAGCCATCAAGCGTAAAGTAGCCCCGCCCATCGATGTGTACGATGCCGCCGTGTGGAGTGCCATCAGCCCGCTGTCAGAGCTTTCTATTGCCCGGGGTAGCTCTCCCGTAGAGGTCCCTGATTTTACCCGGGGCAAATGGAAAACCAATCCTCGTATCTTTGGCCTGAACGACGAATATTGATCGTGTATTAACCTAATCTTTTCAAATAGTAACCAAAACTACGTCCTTACTTCCTTCCTAACTACATTCCCTCATGACACAAAAAAAAGAGAATTACCTGGGCCCCCTTATCATCATTGGCGTACTGTTTTTTATTTTGGGCTTCGTGACCTGGGTAAACGGCACCCTCATTACTTTCTTTAAAAAAGCCTTTGGTCTCGATAACGCTAGCTCTTACCTGGTCACATTTGCCTTTTTCATTTCGTATACCCTCATGGCGCTTCCCTCCTCGGTGGTATTGAAAAAAGTCGGCTTCAAAAACGGGATGTCCGTAGGTCTGCTGGTCATGGCGGTGGGTACGGTGATATTTGTACCGGCGGCCAATACGGCCTCTTACACGCTCTTTCTGGTGGGGTTATTTACCATTGGTATTGGCCTCACCGTATTACAGACGGCCATCAACCCCTACGTTACCATCCTGGGTCCCCGCGAGAGCGCCGCGGCCCGTATCAGTTTTATGGGTATAGCCAATAAGGGGGCGGGCATTATCAGTCAGGTAGTATTTGGTGGCCTGCTGCTGGCTGGTACCACCACCACTACCCAGGAGGAGGAACTTGATAAAGTAGTGGTACCCTACCTGATCCTGACCGGTGTGCTGGTGGGATTGGCGATACTGATCCGTCTATCCAAAGGATTACCCGAAGTAGAAGGCGATGCCGATCCGGTACCGGGCGGCGACGTAGATTTTGTGGCAAAGAGCAGCATATTTGAGTTTCCAAACCTGATTCTGGGTGTAGTTGCGCTCTTCTGCTACGTGGGGGTTGAGGTTATCGCTGGCGATACCATTATTACCTATGGTGTTTCTCTTGGTTTTCCCGAAGAAGAGGCGCGGCTGTTTGGTACCTACACCCTGTGGGCCATGATGTTTGGGTATGTCATGGGCATCATTCTAATTCCCAAGTACGTTTCGCAACAGCTATGGCTCAAACTTTCCGCGTTGTTTGGTATAATGGTTACGATTGTTGCCATCTTTACTACGGGCATTACTTCTGTTATTTGCATTGCGTTGCTGGGCTTGTCGCACGCCATCATGTGGGGTGCCATATGGCCTCTGGCCATCGATGGTCTGGGCAAGTTCATCAAAACCGGCGCGGCCCTGTTGATCATGGGTATATCTGGCGGAGCCATTCTCCCGCTGGTATACGGCGCCCTTGCCGACTCCATGGGTAGTACCCAGAATGCCTACGTGCTCATGATTCCCCTGTATCTGTTTATCTATTACTATTCAGTGTGGGGCTACCGCAAAAAAATCTGGTAGATCAAGGCGTTAACCAAGATCATGGCGGGGTTTTTAATTTGTCAAAGCAGTCATGAACAATTGAATTCAACTGCTTGTTTGTATGGTAAAGGAAAGCGAATGCGGTACTTTTGTATCGCATTTGTTTCTTCAAATAATCTCATTAGTTGCATGGAAGCGATTTCCGAAGTAAAAGAAGGTATAAACCACATATATTGTCCTTCCCTAACCCAATATATAAGACGCAAGACCATACGCGTTGACATCGGCGATTTGCCACTGGGTTCTGATTTCCCGATCCGGGTACAATCCATGACCACTGTGGATACCATGGATACCGAAGGATCAATTGAGGAAATTATCCGGATGGTGGAGGCTGGCAGCGAATACGTACGTATTACTGCCCCTAGTGTGAAGGAAGCTCAGAACCTGGAAAATATAAAGAAGGGATTGATCAAGCGGGGTATTCACGTGCCCCTAATCGCGGATATCCACTTTACGCCCAATGCCGCCGAGCTTGCTGCTCGCATTGTGGAGAAAGTCCGGATCAATCCCGGCAATTACGCCGATCGCAAACGCTTCGAAACCATTGAGTATACTGACGCCTCCTACGCCGCCGAGCTGGAAAGGATACGGGATAAGTTTATGCCCCTGGTTAAAATCTGCAAGGAATATAACACCGCTATGCGGATCGGTACCAACCATGGCTCCCTCTCCGACCGCATTCTGAGCCGTTATGGCGATACTCCGTTGGGCATGGTGGAGTCTGCGCTCGAATTTTTGCGGATTTGCGAAGAAATGGAGTACTATAACATTGTACTCTCCATGAAATCCAGCAATACACAAGTGATGGTGGAAGCCTACCGCCTGCTGGTACAGCGCCTGGATAAGGAAGGATTGAAACCATACCCCCTCCACCTGGGTGTGACCGAAGCGGGCGAGGCCGAAGACGGACGCATCAAGTCGGCCGTGGGTATTGGTACCCTGCTGGAAGACGGCTTGGGGGATACCGTCCGGGTGTCGCTGACCGAAGCACCGGAAAACGAGCCCCCCGTGGCGCGGGCCCTCGTAGAGCGGTACGTCAACCGTAGCTCTCACGCGCCCATCGAACCCATCGATCACCTGCCCATTGATCCCTTTCAGTATACCCGTCGTAATACCCAGGAAGTGTACAACCTCGGTGGGCTGAATGTGCCCCGGGTTATCGCTGATTTTTCATCTATTGCTGTTCAAACCCACGAAGATTTGCGTTCCGTTGGGCATTTTTTCCTGCCGGTACCCGACAAGTGGCGCATGAACGATCAGGGGGTTGATTTTATTTATTCGGGAAAGGAACCCATTCCTTTCATGCTACCAAATGGCTTGAAAGAGATTATTGACTTTGCCGAATGGAAGAAGCATACCGATCAGCCCAATAAATTTCCGCTTTTGAGCGTCGGGGAGTACCAGGCCATTGACGTGGCCACTTTGCATCCCAAACTCAATTTTGTGCGGGGAGATATTCATACTATCAGTGACGAACTTATCGATACGCTGAAAGAACAAAACACCGTGGTACTGATCGTGACAACCGACAACGACCACGCCATGCCCGAACTGCGGCGGTTGTTTTTCCGCCTTATCGACAAGTCTTTGTCGACACCGGTTATCATTCAACGTACCTACCC
>CATMVR010000186.1 GCA_950075905.1 uncultured Persicitalea sp.
GAAGAACTGATCCGCCCTGAACGGATAAAGGCGATTAAGGAAGAGTTCATCAAACGTACTGAGCGGATTGCGGAGAAGCAGAAATCACCTTACTTGTTGGATATTTTGGAGGCAGAGGGAGAAGGTTGCGCGGCTTGTTTTCTATAAAATTTGATAGTATGATGTCATTACCTGAAAGCGAGGAACTGGATGTTGCCTCCCTATCGGGAGTTTTTCAGAACACCACAAACTCCTACAAATTTTATTGGTTTCTTGCCATTCTGGATTCCTTGCAGGAAGACGGCGAACAGCTGACCCTTACCAAAAAGGACCTCGCCCTGCACATGCTGACTACTGTATGGTACCCATTAAGTTTTTATAAGTTATCCTTTGGTAGTCAGGACAGCTTCAAAGACTTGGCAAACACGATCAATTCGAAAGTTAAAATTGATGATCGTATCAATGCACCAGACATCATTGCGCAAATCAGTCAAAAGCTTTCAGAAAAAGAGGTGTCTGACATAGAGGATCTTATCACCGAAAAACTTGAACGCTATGTAATATCCCGATTTATCAGGCCCTTTTTCAATAGTGAAACAAGGGGTTTAAAAGACTCAGTAGTAAACCAAAAGATCCAATCGCTGTGCACTGATCTATTCGAAACCAAATCAAACCGTGTCATTTATCGAATCACAAAAGAGAGCATTATATTAAACCCAATCTGGGCGCAATACCTTCAAAAGCATCAAAGCATCCTGCGCGGATTTATCCATTGGCATCTGGTCAGATTTGTCCAGAAAAATAACCCAAACGTAATTAGCTTGACCGAAAAGCTGGAAAAACCGGTAAAGCGCGATTTGACTCTGGCAGGCCGATTTTGGAAAGGTTTCCTGGCTGAAAACCCGGAAGTAGCCTGCATATATTCCGGCGAGCCTGTCTCTCGCCAAAATCTAAGTCTCGATCATTTTTTACCCTGGTCCTACGTAGCCCACGACCAACTTTGGAATATCATACCAACCTCAATAAGCGTAAATTCATCGAAAGGGAATAGCCTTCCTTTTTTTGATTTGTACTTTGATAAATTTTCTGATCTTCAATTCAGGGCAGTTCAGTTCTATTTAGAACATCCAAAGTCAAAATTACTCGTTGATTATCAGCAGCTTTTGGGAGAAAGTAAATTAGAAGGCTTGTCTCAGGAAGAATTTAGGCTAGTGTTGAAAAAGCAGCTTATGCCGCTTCTGCTTACGGCACAGAACATGGGTTTTGGTTTATACATTTACGGGAAACCTACACAATAACCCTGATGAGTGACACTCCAAATCCCTATGCATACCTGACCGCCAAGGAGCGCAGTACTCCTTCCCTTCCTGTGCGGATGTTGATTGAACGAAAACTCATTCAGGGGAAAGTACTTGATTTTGGTTGCGGTTTTGGAAAAGATGTGAACCATTTACTAGTAAAAGGATTCGATGCCAAAGGATACGATCCACACTACTATCCTGAATATCCAACCGAAAAATTTGATACCATTCTTTCTTTTTATGTCTTGAACGTGCTTTTTCCAGAAGAGCAAAATAAGGTTTTGATGGAAATTTCAAACCTGTTGAAGCCGACGGGAAGAGCCTACTTTGCTGTGCGGCGAGATATTCAAAAAGACGGATTTCGTACCCATCAAGTTCATGGCAAACCTACCTACCAATGCTACGTCAAGCTACCCTATACCTCTATTTTTCTTAATGAAAATACGGAGTTTTACGAGTACCAGCACTGGAATCAGGTGGTAGATAGAGAATCGAAATGCCCATTCTGCAAACCAAGCCCTAAACTTAAACTCTTAGCTGAAACGCCACTAAGCTATGCAGTGCTGGACGGGTACCCAGTAGCAAAAGGCCATACGCTTATTATTCCAAAACGCCATGTGGCCAATTATTTCGATCTGACATTTAGCGAACAAAAGGATTTGGTTCAGCTTTCGAACTTTGTGAAAAATGTGGTAAGTACGGCCTGTAAAACGGAGGATTTTACAATGGGTATGAATATCGGTCATAATGCCGGGCAGCGTATGAATCACGCTACTATGCACCTTATTCCCAGATATGCAGGTGATTGTGAAAACCCCAAAGGAGGGGTACGGAACATTTTGAAGTAATCATTCCATCTATGTTTTATCCCTACTCTCTATACCTCTTACTTTGTCTGAGGGGAGTCCTTTGTAAATTCCACTAACCTTATTTGGAAGCGCAATCATATATTCTATAATGACGTTAACCAACTCGAATAACTGACCCACTGTTTCTTGACTATCGGTATCAATTTGCCCAGGATGAACAGCATCATTTCCAGTTACCCGAACTATATCAAGTGAATGTTGAACTATTTCCGGTAATCCTTTTTTTACAAGGTTTCCAATGTCAGTATTGATATTCTTTCCAGTCTCCCCTAATTCTTTCGTTAAAATCTGTATTGATAGCCTAAGTAAAGCGGCGGCTCCTCTAGGCGATTTGGTATATATAGCTGCTGCCTCTATGTAAAGTTTTTTTACTGACTCTGGCATCTCTGGATTTGGAAAAGGTGCATTACCAGTCTCGGGATGAGACATCCTTTCTTCAATCCACATTGTATGTTTTTCACAATGCTGACACTTACCAACTTTAATAGATTTATGTTCTGAACTTTGTCCTCGAAATCCGTCCCAGGTACTAGACCACCAGTCTTGTTTGGCGATAGTACCACAATGAGGGCAGGTGAAAGAGTTGGCTAAGACAGTAGGTTGAATATATTTCACTATTTCGATTTTGGGTTATATTCTTGTATACTTCATCAAATCACTATTGAGAGGCAGATTTTTGGTAAATGACTTGATTAGCTCTTTCGAATCGGATTGCTCGACGGTGATTCCTTCTTTTCGCTTCTTCTCAATTTCTGCCAAGCGACCGTCTTTTGCACCTAGCTTCTTGGCCAGGTAGCTCCGAAGTTCGCGCGTTTCGTTTCCGTCCTTCAAGCGGTCACGCGAAGCCATGAACAGCTCATTCCTGAAATCAATGTCTACGTTGGTGCAATCAACATGAATAAGCAAGTGATTTTTCAAGAGATTCATCTTCAAAGAACGGGTAATAAACTCCGATGTATAATGCCCATGAACCTGACCATTGACCGAAAACAGCACAGCCATGTTATTTTTGAAAAACTCGCTATTGATCGTATTCTTGGTTTCCGTCACAGATTTTTCATCCACCTTATTCTTGAAAACGTAGCAAGTCACTTTTATCTGACCATTTTTTCCGAATAACTCATCGACATAGGTTTCGGAAAAGTAGTCTTGGATGTACTTGTTCTCGTCTTGCTCTAAACGCCGCTTTAAGCCATACAGAGGACGTTCTAGGTTGATGTCCTTGGGGTACCTTTCCTTGGTATCGACGGTCAGTATAGGCAAAGCAGGCTCGAACAAATACTCGTTCAGGCTCTGATTGAGGTCACGAGAAATTACGGAGCGGCTTCCGGCGGGTAAATCGTAGGAGTAGAGTTTAATGACGGTACCCGTTTCAAATTTTCGATTGTAGAGCCCTAAATCCAATTGATCAATTTCAAAAAAGGGAATGACACCATCAAGCTTTAAGTACTCATACCAGGTATTCTTCTTGGTCGTTTTTTCCTCATCGCTTAGGGGATGGCTTCTTACAAGCGTAAAACCAAATGTGCCCGACTTATCGAATTTCCGAGAACCTATGAGTTGATATCGTTTCTTGCCGCAGAAAACGATTGATCCGCTCCCGCCCATGTTATATTTACCCTGCACGAAATGGATTTCGTTCTTATTGCCGCGCAGCAGGGAGAGGAAAGTATTTTCAAAGTCCTGAGGATGTTGCCCTTCCCCGTTGTCGTAAATAATGAGCGAAGTACCCAACTTAGGGCCGTCCGCCAGAATTTGCAGATTTTCGGCCTGTTTCTTTCTAAACCCCGATAAATCCCAATCCCGCGAATTAGGAAAGAACTTCGTTACGGCTTCCTCCATCGAGCGAGGAGCCACGGACGATTTCGGATCGATGCCCGCCTCGTAGCATTGACGGGTCAAAATAGCATCAATCGAATTGGTCAGCTTCTCGATCAAGGCAGCAATCGAGCTCGATTGTTGGTTTTCAATGACACCGTAGTTGCTGGCATTCCCACCCAAGGGGTACCAATTAGTGTCTTCAAAAATGGCGGGATACTTTTTCAGCAGGGCTTCTACTTCCGATTCGGTACTAGCATTGTAAAGAGCGAGGAATAGGTCGCGGTTGGTCATGTGTGGTGTATTGGTGAGGGTTAGGGTGTCGAATAGTTGGGTTCGAAATGTAGTGTTTTCCGGTTAATTAGCCACTATTTTTTGAAAATTTTATTGCCCCAAAATGCGCATTTCTGGATCTGTGAACAATAAATTGTGCCGCTTTAAAGGTGTCGCCCCGCTGGGGCTCGTTACTTACATTGGCTCATGTACTACTGAGGTGCCGCTCCTCCGGAGCTGTTCTGTTGCTACCCAAGCTGCCTTTTCCCGGATTTTGTAGATAGCCCCGGTGAGGCGGTACCTCAGTAGTACCACTATTTGAACCCACCCTCTTGCCCAAAATTTACTAACTTGCCAGCCGTTTTACTTTATTCTAAACTCTGTATGAAAATCATGAAAAAGTTTGCGCTGATTCCGGCGCTGCTGCTGACACTGCTGCTCTCGGGTACTACCTATGCCCAAAAGGGCAGCCTCAAAGATGTTGAGTTTCTGGAAGGACGCTGGTTGGGCAAATTCAACGGCGGCCCCATCGAAGCCGGTTGGACAGCCCCCGCGGCGGATAACATTATTGGGTACATCCGGATGATGAAAGACGGGAAACCGACGATGTACGAGCTCTTTGTGTTTGAAGAAACCGCCGAAGGGCCCGTGGCCATGGTGAAGCACTACAAGACGGGTATGGTGGCCCTGGAAGAGAAAGACAAGCACGACCACTACAACTTTCTGTCGGCGAAGAAGAATGAAGCCCTCTTTGAGAAGGAGGATGCTTCCGTACGGATTATCTACGAGCGCCGCAAAAAAGATCAGCTGGTGATCCGGCGCGGTACCTCCCAAAACGGTGATTGGACGTTTGTGGATCTGTTTGTGTTTGAGAAACTGGATTGATGCTCCGACCGCAACGGCAACCCGCTCAGCAAGGTAAAGGACTCTAAAACCCCCGCTCCCGTCAAAAAACAACAGGAACGGGGGTTTTGATTAAATGTGAATCGCCGTTCTGCCAATTTTCACCTTATGGCAGTGAAAGGCGTTCCTCCGGGGCTAAAAGAAATTCCTTCGTACAACTAATTCAGAATTCATCTACTGTACTTTCAGATGCACGCTCTTGCCCAGGTACACGTCCTGCGGCAGGTCTACGATGAATAGCGTGGTGTTTTGCCCCTCGTCCACTACGGTCCGGTAGTTTTCACCTTTGGCTTTGTAGATGCCACTTACTGATACCAGCAGGCGGCTCAGCTTGCGCGAGGGGTCGGCTACGGTGAGCTCGCTCAGGCGATTGCCCTGCATTTTCAGCATCGCCATGCCGGGGCTATCCATCCGTACATTCACGCCTTTTTCAATGTCTATATTACCTGCCTGGTAGAAAGCCAACTGGGCAATGTTTTGCTTCGCGTTCCGAACGGCCTGCAAGGCCGGGGTATTAGACAGAATCTCGATGGAGCGGTTGTTCTCACTACCTGCGCTCAGCTCCTGCTCCGTTACGTTGGGTACCACGATGTACTGATACGACGCCCCGGACGGTTTTTTGCCGTGGTTGAACCACAGCGTAAAAACTTCTTCTTTAACCGGCTCCTTACTGATGTTTTTCTGATCCGTAATAGCCGCCCAGCTACCCGTTTCGGTCTGATTGGAGAGCGTCACGGTGGCGGGCTCGGGGAAGAGGTACCCTATCTTGTCGTGGTGTACCCACTTCACGTTTTGCAGCGTCCGGCTGCCTTTGGGCACTGCCTGCCGGGTACCGTTCTGCATCATACTCACATCGCTGCGCATCAGCACCTGATTGAGCGTAGTGGCTACGTCGAGGTTGGCTTTAGAACTGATGTCGGTACCGAGACAGACGTACTCTTTATCAAAGAAAAACCACGATTTCTTGGCTTCCAGCGGGTCGTGGGGACTCTTGAAATCGAAAACTACGGCCCCGTACATGCCGTCGGTAACGGCCCCCACAAAATCAGTCAGGCCGTCTTTTTGAATGTCGTTGATACCGTGCATCTGCGGCTTCTGCACGATGGTGGTACCCGATACCTTCTGCCAGTCGTAGACGGGCCAGATATTGAGGTACTCGTCGCCTTTCAGCGAAAGGTAGTTGGTGCCATCGGCGCGGTGGTGGGTGAGTTTGCCGGGGCCGTTGTAGGGCTCCTCCATGTTGCGGTTGCGGGTCGAGTACATGCGCACGGTGGTGTAGAAATCCGGGCGCTGGAACACAAAATGCTCGGTTTGCCAGAAGAACTTGGCAAAGGAGGCCGAGGGTTTGGCTTCGCCCTTCCGCAGGCGGATAATTTCTTCCAGCTCGTTTTTGCGGTAGTCGGTACTGGCGAGCACGCGCTCAATTTCCTGGATAGCGTGGGGTTTGAAGGTAGCCTTGTTGGTAATGCTGCGGTTCTTCACGCTCACATCGCTGTACACGCCATACACCATCTGCTTGTAAATGCCATCGAGGTAGTAGTCTACCAGCTGGTTTATTTTTTCTTTGGAAAAAGCATACTTCGTGCCCGACACATAGTACGACCAGTCACCAAACGCATTGGCATATTTGCCGTAGCCGTAGGAGTCGGTATTGTTGACGCGGTCTACGCGGTGGTGAAAGCTGTAATCGTGCTGCATACCCCGTTGTCCGGTGGCAAATTTCAGCTCGCCCTCAATGATCTTGATGATGTTGTCAAACTCCTGAAAATCGCCCTGAAAAAGCAGGTTTTTGGCCAGGATGCCCGCAATCACGATGCGGTCGCCGCTGGGCCGGGCACCGGAGGCATTCATATTGGCCCGGAAAATCATGGGTTGCGCCCCGGTCACCAGCTCTTTGGGTAGCTCATCACCCATGATTAGCATCAGGTTGCCCAGGTTGGTGGGCGTCGTGATCTGATTGTCGTGCCAGTTGTCGCCCACATAATCGTTTTTGACCCAGTAGGCCAGGCTCTTTTCGATAGCGGCTTTGAGTGGTTTGCTCCGGTAGTAGCGCGACGATTTAGTTTTATAAGCCAGTGCCATATCCACTAGGTAATTGGTATGGAACCGGTGCGGAAAGCCGGCCGTGCGGCTCAGATCATCGTAGTTGATGCCTTTGAAGCTGCCGTCGGGGTTCATTTTGGCCATGATAGCTTCGACGTTCGCATCATCGATTTTGGTGGCCATCAGATCGGCCACTACCCGGTCTTTGATGATTTTCAGGTCATTTTGCGCCAGGCAAAACGAAGTCAACAGGAACAGAATCGGTGCCAATGTCAGGCCTCGCATCAGAAGTTTCATGGGAGAAAAAGGTTAATTAGGTTTAGCTCCCTTAAAAAAGCCCGTTGCTGTCTGTTTCTATTGACCGCGAGGATACTAATCGGCAAAAAGTACTTTCAAAGCTTCGGCTCCACCCACAGAGCCGCACACACCACACAGAACAGCAGCAGCCATACCCATTCCGGTAATTTAGCTTCACGACCAGCCTTGCTGCCCTTAGAGGAAGCCGTATACCCGGCCGTACGCAGGGCGCGAACGTAATCATTCATACGCTGGCCAGCAAACAAAGCCGAGGTAGAATCCTCGATATATACCTCGACCGAATCGCCCAGCGCTATCCAGCCCCTCGAACCAAACAGGTACCCCACTTCCGTTGCCTGCTCGTTCAGCGGGGCAGGCAGCAAAGTCACCGTGTCTGCTCCGATGTTCAGGCGGGCGGGCAGGCGGGCGGTGGTATTCAATTGCAGCGTTCCGCTCAATCCCTTGAAGAGGGGGGCTTCGGCCGTGATCGTAGTAGCCAAAGGGGGTTGCAGGTAGGCCAGCACCGTATTCCACAAGGAGGCATAGGCCGTACTGTCGCCACTGAGTTTGAGGGGGAAGGTTTCGTTGAGCAGGCTTACCCCTACTTTACCCCTCTTATTCCAGATAGCTACGGGGTACCCCGTCGTCATTTGCTGCGGCAGCGACTCGGCAAAGGCATAGGGCTGCGCCGTAAGATTGGGGGCTACGGGTACCGTGGCTTCGGTACTCTTGCGCCGGGCCGCAAAGCGCGTTCCCAGAAGTCGGTTGACGGAACCAAGCTCGGCCTCCGGCTGAGTCAGGTTGATGAAAAGCACGCTTTTTCCGGCGTTCAGCGCTTTTTTTACCGTAGCGAGGCCAGCATTGGCCGGATCCGT
>CATMVR010000187.1 GCA_950075905.1 uncultured Persicitalea sp.
GTCCGGCGCTGGGTACCCACCTCGTGGGCCGTAGCCACATTCACCAGCTCCGTGAGCTTGGCGCGCTGGGTTTCCAGCCCCAGCTGCTCGTGACTGACCTGTTCCTGCAAGTTGATGGAGGCGGCTGTCATGAGCTGGTAGGCGCTGTACAGCGACGACAGCAACCCAATCACAAAGCCCAGCGGGTTGGCCCGCATGGCCACCCACAGGGTGTTCACCGCCCCGGTCAGGCCCGTCGTGGCCACGGTGCCCGCCGCCGTCACGGCCGTATTGGTGGCCGTGGCCAATGCGGCCGCCTTGGTTTCCAGCACCAGCAGGGCCTTGGTCTTCACCACCGTTTCCAGGATGGTCTTGTAGGCCACCCAGCCGCTCACCCCGGCCTTCACCAGGGCGATGCTCATCTCCATGTTGCGGCTGCTGTCGCCCAGCCAGCCGAAGAAGTCAGTCAGAGCGTCCGTCACCCCGGCAATCACACCCGTGCGGCTGTTGCCCAGCCTCGCAAAGAATTGGTACACGCTGTCGCTGAGGTTGGAGAGCTTGCCCGTGATGGTGGTGCTCTGCTTCTCCATCAGGCTGGCAAAGCGCCCCCCCTCCTCGCCCAGCGAGAACAGCGCCTTCTGCACGTCGGCAAATGATATGATGCCCTTCGAGATATCCTTCTGGATGGTGGCCACGCTTTTGCCCGTAGCGGCTGAGAGTGCTTCCAGCATGTTCACGCCGGCCTCCTGAAACTGCCTGAGCTCCGCCCCCGTCAGGTGCCCGGCCGCCTTCACCTGCCCAAAGGCCAGTATCAGCTGCGGCAGCTTCTCCGTACCCACGGCCGCGGCTATGTTGCCCAGCGAGTTCAGCGTCCTTATCACCTCTTCCGAGGCCACTCCGTAGGCCAGCAGGCGGTTGGTGGCCTCCTGGGTCTGCTCCAATGTGAAGGGGGTTTTCTTAGTGAACTCGATCACTTCCGCCATCAGCTTGTCGGCCTTTGACTTGCTTTGCAGCATCACTTCCAGTGAGATCTGAAACTGCTGCATGTTCCCCGCCGCATCAAGCACCCTCTTGCCGAAGTTCAGCACCTGGTCCACGGCAAAGGCCCCAAGCATGTAGGCCTTGAAAGTCGCCACCTGGTTGCCAAGGTAGTCGTACTGGCTTCCAATCTGTTTGAGTGATTTCTCGTGGGCCGCCGAGGCCTTGTCGCGTTCAGACTGCGCCTTGCGTTCGGCATCGGCCTGCCGGCCTATTTCCGTAGTGAGCTTGTTGATCGCCAGACTCTGCGAGCGGTAGGCATTATCAATTTTGGCGTTGCCCAACCCCACCTGGGAGGTGAGCGCTTCGTGGGCCGAGGCCACCTTGTTGAGCTGCGCGATTACCTCCGACAGCTCGCTGTCTACGGAGACTTTAAATCTGGCCTGTTGGTCCACCTTGCAAAAATTAAATATAGTATTAATTTTGAGGTGAATACTTTTGAGGGTTTTATCAACAGGCAAAGGCCGCTCCCATGGGGCGGCTTTTCTTTATCTAGTAAGTTCGAGGGCTTTCAAATGAATGTGGCAGGCAATTTAAACATAAAATGCCAAAATATTATGCAGGACACCCCCTCTCATAACAAAGCCTTTTTGGGATTCCCTCTTGACGAAGAGTTAAGAATATTAAATATACATTTAATTTACTACAAAATCACTTATGCGGCATTTTCGCTGCCACCCCTTCTTCACAGAAGTCCTGGTGCTGATGTTGGCACCTGATCTATCAACGGCTTCCCAGGAATCTTAAAACCAAAAACGGCACCCATCTTGGAGTGCCGTTTTTTTCTAGTATAGAATTAGAATTCAATTCTCATGAGATTGCCGAGATTCATGATTTTCTTACTCAACGAAACCTTCCTCAAATAAATCCTCTGGAAAGACCAATTCTGTATCTGATATTTGCTCTTCACTAGTATCTCTTTCCATCAAAGAGAGCGTTTCCCTATATTCCTTTGCTTCCGGAATGGTTATGAACTCAACATCGTCCTTATAATTTGTCTTAATATAATCCATGATCTCATCTAGGCTAACCTTGAAGAACTCACGCCGATGATTAGTCATATTGACCCTACGGGCTGCAAACGCCTTATGAATATTATATTCAAGCTGAGGCGCATCTTCGGAGAAGAGAATTGCATGAACATCAAATCTGAAAGGCACTGATGCATCACCTAGCTCTCTAACCCTATCCATTGGTTCCAATCGCCTTGTCATACCAATTTTATATACCCCTTCCCCAAATGATCCAAGATTGGATATTACATAGATGTGGCCAGCTCTGGTAAGTTGAGCCATTGATATTGCCCGCTCTTTCTTTTCCTGGGCCTCTCTCAAATTCTGCTCCAATAGCGCTATTCTATAATTTAGTTCATCCAAATCCTTTTGGTCAGCTTTCCCCAAATCACTCATCGCTTTTTCAAGGGCTTTCTGATATCGCTTCTCTTCCTCTGCAGCATCTCGTTTGGCACGTTCATATTCCATACGAGCCTTTTCCTCCTCCCGCATATCTTCTCTTATCCTACGTTGCTCCTCCTTCTCCTCGTATTTCTTCCTCTCATATTCATATGTCAGGGTCAATTCTTCCATTTTCAAGTTTAGGTAGCCGGGCCTAATGCTAATATTGTGAACAGCCCCTAACTTGTTTATGTTATCATAGGCCTTCTGAACTTTGAGTTTCGACTGTACGATATTGTGCCATTTAACTTTTGATACCAGACTGTCACATTCACCATTAAAAGCAAACATCATGAGCTTCTTGTACTTATTTGTCATCTTATTCCCCTCCGACGTTTTGCCGTTCACTGTCCATTGGGTGGTGCAAAGGACAGCATCATCACTGGTTATAGCTGTTCTTTGCCTTTTGTGGATCTCTAGTAGTCTATCCTTGAACTCCTGGGAGGTTTCATAGTCAAACTGTGGCTCGTAAAGACCATAGTCATAGAGCTCCAGTGAGTCCTTATTGATAGCAAGCGCATCCTCCAACTCTCTATAAGTCAGTAATGCCTCCTTGTACTTACGGTTTAGTACATCACACGTATCCCTGATCTCATTGGCCGATTTCTGCAAGTTCATCACTTCTTCATCGACGGATATGATATCAGAGTATCTTGATATAAGTACTTTCTTCTTCTTTTCGGCGATGATCAGGAAGTATAATGCTATAAATAGGGCTACGATCAGGAGAACAGAAAGAATAAAAAACGGGAGGGCTGTCTGCATACTATGGAGGGTTAGTTTATCAATGTTTAAATTGTATAGCCATTTTTTAAAAAATACAGCCCAAATTATTATTTAATCCTTATTGAGGTGAAGAACGTAGTTCTCCCAACTAGTTTTAACTTTTCCGAATTTCGGAAATGAATCTCCATCGTAGATTTTAATTTCTTCATCGGGAAGTTTTTGATAATCACCCCAAAACTCTTTAAGATAGGAAAGTAGCCCTGTAAAAAGTACTTCTGCATAATCGATACGTTCCTGTAATGTAAGATCCCATGAGATAAGGGATCCAACGACGTAAAATTTATGCTGTTCCTGATTTTCGTCCAGATATTCGAAAATCACATCCATGCCGTCTCTATTAGGATTAACATGAGTAGCACTCGTAAATTTAAGTATAGGCATAGTCAAAATATGGATTTGGTTTCTGATATTATTTCTCCATTTCCCATTCCTCTCTCGTAAGCACCTCCTCCCAATGCTGCTGCTCCACCATCTGCCCCGCCCTGTCCTCATCGTCCCAGTAGCCGGGTCCTTGGCCATCCGGAGTTCGCATTCCCGTGGTCAGCCACATCAGCAGAGTGAAGGCCATACCTGCAAGCAGGTACCACAGGAAGGGTTTCAGATCTTGGAGTAGGTCGTTAAGGAAATGTTTCATGTGCTCAAATCTTTGCCTTGATAGCTCTTGCCAAGGCCAAATCCATCTCAGCCATACTTCTCTGATAGTCTAGTTCCAGGTACTCGTATATCATTTCATTAATCTCACTATACTGCTTTCTTTTCTTTTCAGTCTTAGCTTGTTCGGCTGCACTAGCAGCAACTTCCCTGCTTACAGTTCGGCCAGCAGAAGACCTATACTCATCGGCAATCAATTCACAGGTATTATCATTATTAATTTTAACACTTAGCCTGTATTGATAAACATCTTTCATCATCGTCTTGCCAATAAAAGCGGTCACAACAACATTACAGTCAAGAATTAAAGAAGTGTCATCTGAAAAACGTATCACGGCCTCATCGCTTCTGTATCTCATCAACAAGGTTTTTCGTGCCACTGACATTATTTCGTTTTGACTAAGTTCCCCTGTCTTCAATGCCTTGGTATAAACCAGATATGTGTTTCCACCATCTGGTTTATCTTGCGACATCACAACGTTGGATAATAGAATGAATACGAGGAAAATGAAATACTTTATCATAAAACACAAAGGCTCATTTTAAATGGAAAAGCACCGAATGGTCAATATCTGCATTTTCCTTATTAATCTTTGATACATCAAATCCCAGAGTATCAAGGATGAAATCTGCCATTTCATCCTTGATATTGTTCCCATTTGGAGTATTCAGTTTTCTATTGATAGCACCTGTGTAAAGATCTATGACCTGAATGAGGTAATTATTCTCCGAAGACACCGCCTCGAAGTTACTCAAATACAGCCCTTCTATATTTTGAGCTTTGAGCCTTTCTCTGACGTTTTCTATTTTTAGACTATCGCTACCATCCTCATCCTTGTCAATCCATACTTGCAGGTACCTGGGCAGTGGTGCTCGGCCTGTTTCATTCTCATGTTGGATACCTTTACTAAGAACATGATAGGTGAGATCAGTGATTGCAGCATTTGTATTAGCAAATCCTGTATTTCTAACTACAATATATTTGAAGCTAACGGCAGGGTATAGTGATAAAAACTTTTGAAAAAAAGACTTGTACTGGGGTAGGCGCGTTTGGTTTTTTAAATCTTTGAAGTGGAATTCATAACCGATTTCCTGACTTTTAATCCATGCTTCCAGTTTCATTCTTGAATCAACCATAGAAAAGCCAACATCCAACAACCAGAGTGATCCAACGGCCAGATAATCTTGCGTTTTGCCCGTTTCGTCAATGTACACAGCATACGTTCCTGTCCCTTCGGGCCTGTCTTCTATGGCATCGAGTGAAAAACCCTCTTGCAGAATAGCCCTATGTCTCTTGACAGACTCATCTGCTTCAAATAACTTGTATTCGTTTTGAATCTTAGCCCGTATCCGCGAAATAGACTTTATGCTTGTGGCTTTCAGAAAATTTTCAAACGACAATACCCCTCCCTTAATGACATCTTCGTTGTAGTGCGTCCAGTACTCCCATACTAGGACTTTGTCAGAATTTCTTGCTTGCAGGTTGGTATTAAGAATAAAGGCAACTTTATCCCGGGTGTTTTGAAGGTTATGGCTGCTTAGTCTTTGTAGTATCTCTTCACGTTCTTTTTCTTTCTTGGCAGTCTTGGTGTCTTCGTTTTCGATGGATTGCTCGGTTGTAGAGGGGGCTTGTTCTTCCATGGTTGGAGTAATCTGTAACTTAAATAAATTATCAATTTCTACATTATTCAGTGCCCAAATAATGCTTTATCACCAATTGATGATTCTTAAAGGGGATGTGCAAAGTGTTCAACCTCTAAGCAGTTTCAGAGTGAATACTGCCTTTGCATTCATATTGTCCCCACTCAGGTAAGCCGACAAAAAGCACAAAATTGCAAGGAAGGTATTTTTAAGGAAGGTGTCCATAAGGATGAGGGGTTACTGATTGATATCCAAACATATCAAAAACCATCAACAAAACTTGTATTAAACCAATTATAATTATTGAAAGGTAACAAAATCACGTGCCTTACACACAATTACACTTTCAACTTAGCTACAAAAACCACTATATTGGCAAACCATTGACCCTACCCAACCCCAATCCATGACCAACCCTCAGTACCTCACCACGACCACGCTTAATCAATGCTACCGCGCCGGCAATGCCACCGAGCACACTTTCCACTGCGACCTCCAACATCTCCTCGAAAGCCATGTGCCTGGGAATTCTACATCGGCGGCTACCAGCCCGCCCAGTAATGGCTCAAAGACCGCAAAGGCCGCACCCTGGGCTTTGACGATATAATGCACTATCAGAAGATTATTGTAGCCCTTACTGAAACGGCAAGGTTGATGGAGGAGATTGATGGTGGGGGGGGGAGTGAGGGTGGCGTATTGTGAGGGGTTGCGATGGGTGGGGTTTTACAGATACCTTTTAATCATTCATAATTATGGAAGCTTATTTAGAATTCACATCTGCAAAAGATTTTTTAGATTATTTTTTACCTCATAACGAAAACAATCATTTTGATGAAACTCATATATTCAGGGGGCAACAAAATAGCAATTGGGAATTGATACCATCGCTGTATAGAAAACCTTGTTCAATAGGGAAGTATTTTGTGACTAGCTTTGAGTTCTTTGAGAAGAACTTTCATATTTTTTACGGCGATAAACGTTTGAATAATATTTTTGGGTCTTCTCCTGATAATGTAAAACTACGAGCATTCAAAATGTATTGTTTTGAAAAAATACTTTTAAATGAGTTTATTAAAAGTGCCAATAAGTTAAATTTTCATTTGCTCGGAGCAGAAAAAGCCATTGATATAAAATATGTTTTCGATAGCGACATATCTCAAATGGTAAAACCGCTTGAATTAGATCAAGATTATAGTAAATCACATATTACTGGAATGCCTGATGTTATTGTTCCTGAACCTTATGTTGCATTGGCCCAGCATCATGGTATACCTACAAAACTGCTTGATTTTACTGTAAATCCTCTCGCTGCATTGTTTTTTGCCAGCCAAAATACCGGCGATGAAGAGGAAGAAGAAATAGCAGTATATTCTACATCTTTAAAAGATTATTATTTTGATAGTAGTTATATTTATTATGACAGATCAAAGAGGGATTCAAGTCTATGTGGAATGCATGGAATATTAAGGGTTCCAAACAGTCACAACGAATATCTGTATAAGCAGGGTGGGATTTTTCTATATCCAAAGTATCCTTATAGTTTTTTCTTAGAATACGGAAGATATCCAAATCTAGAAGATCATGGTAAAATGATAAATACGTATAATGGCAAGGAGAATTCTAGTATTCGGATGTATACTCTGCCAGGTACAGAAAAGCCAAAACTTAGAAAATTATTGAAAAGATGGGGTATAACTAAATCAAGCCTTATGCCTACATTGGATAATGTCGTTCAAGATCTCAAAGCTGATTTTTTGACAAAGCAAGATTTTCATCCATATAATTACTGACATCTAATTCATTGATTTAATGAGATTGTAATTTAAATCTCAACCCTGTGGCCTGTGTCTCACAGGCTTTCCAACCATACCAGCTTGTAGACACCCAAGCCTTGCCCTGAAACAACTGACCCCAATCGAATTTTACGAATTCATGAATAAAATCCTCCCCAAGTTCCTGCTCCTCACTGACCCCTACCAAAGCATCCAGGGCAGGGTTCTGATCTTACGCGCTCACGAACCACGCTACATTTTTGAAATCAACCACCCCGAAGACGTCCACGCCCACTCCGCCCGGCAGGTCACTGTCGAGGGTCAAACGTACCTCGTCGCCGTACGCCGCAGGCTTACCGAGGAGCCCCAGGTACCCACAAGCCTATACAATGACGTGGCCAGGTGGTACCACTTCACTAAGCCAGAAAATGCACCAAAGGAATAATACAATTAATCAAAAAAGGGGGGCATCTAGCCCCCCCTCTATCTCTTCCCCAACTCCCTGATCTCCTCATTCCGCCGCTCTATCTCCCTTCGGTGGGCGGAGAGGTAGTCGAGGTATTCCTCAATACCCAGAGAATTGAGGTAGCGTATTCTTTCAGGGCTACCGTCTGCGAGGCTATAAAGCTCGGCGTATCGCTCGTCGTACCGTTCCAGTCGTACTGAGATGATAGAGTCTGCAATGTCGTGAGCATCAACCCCATCGCCCTTGCCGCTGAGATCAGGGTATCGGGCTGCGACAGCCGCGCCAAGGGCACGTGCCTGCCCAAGTCCGTGCCCAAAAAAAAAGCGTATAGCTCGGGGTACCTCCGCCACACGGCCTTAGTGCGCCGGGCCTCGGCAATGTCGTAGGTCATCGGGTCCTCGTCCTTATGGAAGAAAAGCACCGAGGCGATGTCATACACGAACTCTATGGTCGAGTTATAGCTCTTGATCCGCTCGTGCACGTTGGTGACGGTGTTGAGCATCACCGGCGCGTTGCGCCTTATCCAGTCCGGATCCCCGCTGTGAGACAGGCTGCCGATCACGTAG
>CATMVR010000188.1 GCA_950075905.1 uncultured Persicitalea sp.
GATCCGCTGTTCGTTGGCGTGTACCCCCACCAGCAACACGGGCCGGTTGGGCCGGGTCGACAGAAAGTCTGACAGGGCATTTTCAACCCGGAGAGCGGGAAAGTCCTGCCCGTCAAATACAACAAGTACCGCCAAAGGCTGGTCAGTTAGAAAAGCTGGCTTTACAAAAGTTAGCTTTACAGATCGATCAAGCGAAGCTGAATAAAGACTATCGTTTACGGTTTGGACACTGAATGGCTTCTGGGAGAAGGAGGGTGATGGTGTCAACAGTATAAAAATAAAAGAGGTAAAGAGATAGATTCTTTGTAAATTCATCAAATTGGTGCTTGCAGAGGGTTTCGGCCCTAAATAGAAACATAATTTTGTAAACTATGTCAAGATTTCCAACTTTTTGATAGATTTGTGTACACCTCAAACTTCTAATCCCCTTCGTTTTGCAGGAAAACCACATAAATTACTATTCGCATAATTTAGGCAGGTCAATAGATATTCTGGTTTATGGCCACTGGGGCTATCCGATTTTGGTATTTCCTACAACATTGGGAAGGCATTTTCAAGCCAAAGATATGGGACTTATCGATTCAGTAGGATGGCTACTCGAATCGGGTAAGTACAAAATCTACTGTGTGGACAGCATTGACAAAGACTCCTGGTACGGCCGGCACCTTGACCCACATGTGAAAGTACACAATCACGTACAGTACGACAAATTTTTGACCCACGAGCTGGTGCCTATGATTCAACAAGACTGCCAGGTAGAAAAAATTGGCGTGGCCGGGTGCAGTTTTGGGGGATATCACGCCCTGAATTTTGCCTTTAGGCACCCAGAGCAGGTAGCCTACCTCATCAGCATGAGCGGGGCTTTTGATATCAGGTCTTTCCTGGGAGATTACTATGATGATAATGTCTACTTCAATAACCCTGTCGACTATATACCCAACGAGCAAGGCTGGCGCTATAATCATATGAAGATTGTGCTAGGCTCTTCTGAATGGGATATTTGCCTGAATGCCAATCTGGTTATGTCAAGAATTTTGAATAATAAGGGCATCAATCACTGGTCAGATATCCGCGGGTGGGAGCTACACGACTGGCCCTTGTGGAATAAGATGTTTCCAGAATACCTTTCAAAATTGATGTAAGTCCTCTACCCGAATACTCCATTTTATAACTAAAAAACCAACACGGACATGAAAAAAATCGGAATCTTATTTGGCATGGAAAATACGTTTCCCCAGGCCTTCATTGACCGCGTCAATAGCAAGGGGGAAAAAGATATTGTGGCCGAGGCCGTTTCCATTGATAAGGTAGTGCAGGCTGCTCCTACCGAGTATGCCGTGATTATCGACCGTATATCGCAGGATGTACCTTTTTATAAGGCTTATCTGAAAAACGCGGCCCTCTGCGGTACGGCCGTCATCAATAACCCGTTTTGGTGGAGCGCTGATGAGAAATTTTTCAACAACTGTCTGGCCGAGATGATCGGGGTACCCGTACCCAAAACGGTACTACTTCCCTCCCACGCCCGGCCCACCGATACCAGTGAGTCGTCTTTCCGAAACCTTAAACTCCCCCTGGCCTGGGAGGAGATGTTCGAATACATCGGTTTCCCGGCTTATATGAAGCCCCACGCCGGCGGCGGCTGGAAAAGCGTGTACAAGGTCACCGACCGCGACGACCTCTGGGCCAAGCACCAGGAAACCGATCAGCTGGTGATGATGTTGCAGGAAGAGGTGGTGTTTGACGACTATTTCCGCTGCTACTGCATTGGCCAGAAAGACGTCAGAATCATGGGATACGAGCCCCGCAACCCGCACCACCTCCGCTACGACTCCCAGATGAAAGCCACTGGCGATGCCGCCAAAAAGCTCTTGGCGACCATGGAAGACTACGTTCTTCGCCTCAACAAAGCCCTGGGCTACGATTTTAACACGGTAGAGTTTGCCGTGCGCGACGGTATCCCTATTGCCATCGATTTTTGCAATCCCGCCCCCGATGCCGACGTGTATTCGGTAGGCCAGCAGAATTTTGAATGGGTGGTTGAGGCCGCGGCCAACATGGCCATCGAACGAGCCAAAAAACAGCAGGTGGGCAAAAACAACCTGACCTGGGGTACCTTTGTGCGTACCTCCGCCATGAACCAACCCCTGACCAATCTTGCTAAGGGCGATGTGGAAAAGGCGTCAGTATCTGTGGCCGAACCCACCGAAGTACCGGCTAAAAAGGCGGCGGCAAAACCGGCCGCGAAGGCCACCAAAAAGGCCCCGGCAGCAAAGGCAAAGACCGAAAAAGCGGCTACCAAATCAACCAAAAAGTAAATCTCAACGTGCCCACCTATGTCTAAACGAATCTTTACGCTAGGGATTGAAGAGGAATTCCAAACCATCGATCCGGTAACCCGGAACCTGCGCTCCCACATGTCAAAACTCGTGGAAGGCGGCAAGATTATCCTGAAAGAGCGGGTTAAGGCCGAGATGCATCAGGCCGTGGTGGAAGTCGGGACCAACATCTGCCACAATATTCACGAGGCCCGCGAAGAAGTCTACTATTTGCGAAAGATGATCCTGGACCTGGCCGCCGAGCAAGACTTACAGGTTGCCGCTGCGGGCACGCATCCATTTGCAGACTGGGTGGATCAGCTGATTACCGAAGACCCCCGCTACGACGAACTGATCGACGAGATGCGCGACGTGGCCCGGGGTAACCTGATATTTGGACTGCATGTGCACGTCGGCATTGAGAGCCGCAACGAGGGCATTCAGATTATGAACGCTGTGCGGTACTTTTTGCCCCATATTTACGCGCTATCTACCAACTCGCCTTTCTGGTGCGGGCGGAATACCGGTTTCAAATCCTACCGATCCAAGGTATTCGACAAGTTTCCGCGCACGGGTATTCCCGATTTTTTTGCCAGCGCCAGCGAGTACGACGAGTACATCAACCTACTCGTTAAGACAAAATGCATCGACAATGGCAAAAAAATTTGGTGGGATATCCGGGTACACCCGTTTTTCAACACCGTAGAGTTCCGGATTTGTGACGTACCCATGCGGGCCGAGGAGACTATCTGTTTGGCGGCTATTATGCAGGCGCTGGTCGCCAAAATTCACAAACTGCAGCGCCAGAACCTGAATTTCCGCCCCTACCGCCGCATCCTGATCAACGAAAACAAGTGGCGGGCGGCCCGTTTTGGCATCCACAGCAAGCTTATCGATTTCGGCAAGCAGGAGGAGGTAGAGTTCAAACAGCTGATGAGCGAGCTACTCGAATTTATTGACGATGTAGTAGATGAGCTAGATAGCCGCAAGGAAGTAGAGTATGTACACAAGATACTCGAAATGGGCAGCGGAGCCGATCGCCAACTCGCTGTGTTTGAAGAAACAAACGATATGAACGCCGTGGTTGACTACATCGTTTCGGAAACGAAAATTGGTATCGCATAGTTATAGATAGATACCTTTTTGGAAGACAAGTATATATGACATCGATTAGAAAAATTCGCATCGCCATTCTGGACATGAACAATGGGGTTCAGAATGAGGGAATGCGTTGTATAAAAAAAATAGTGCAGGAGTTTGGGGAGCATGAATCATTGGATTTGGACACCCGGATATTTGACGTGCGGCAGCATGCCGAAGTACCCGACCTGAGTTTTGACATCTACATTTCGTCGGGCGGGCCGGGTACCCCTTCCCCCGAGGGGCACCTGTGGGAAAAGAAATTTTTCGGCTTGCTGGACTCCCTCTGGAAATACAACAAGGATCGTAGCAACCGGACCAAAAAACACCTGTTTCTGATCTGCCATTCTTTCCAGCTAGCCTGTGTACACTGGCAAATCGGGCATGTCTGCAAGCGCCGGTCCAACTCCTTCGGCATTTTCCCCATCCATCAGACCCGGGCGGGCGAGAAAGAGCCCTTTTTCGAAGGACTGGAAGATCCATTCTGGGCGGTTGACTCCCGGGATTACCAGGTAGTCGAACCCAACAATCATGTGTTGGAGCACATGGGTGCCAAAATCATGGGTCTGGAAAAAATAAGACCGCACGTGCCGCTGGATCGGGCCATCATGGCCATTCGTTTCTCGCAGGAAATTTTCGGGACGCAGTTTCACCCCGAAGCCGACGCCGAGGGCATGCTGCGCTACTTTCTGAGAGAAGATAAAAAAGCGAACATCGTTAAAAACTACGGAGAAGAGCGGTACAATGACATGATCATGCACCTCAACGACCCGGATAAGATTCTGCTGACCGAGAAAACCATCATACCCGGTTTTCTGAAACGCTCACTCCGGCAGATCATCGCTCTGCAACCCATCTAACCAACCCTGTGCTATGCACCAAGCTGCCCGCAAGGCCTACAATGAGGCCTTTACCGAAGAAAAGTACCATCAGCTGGTGGACAGCATCCACGAAGATTTTCCTGGGGAACTGGATTTTCGCGTGGCTGAGAGCCCGGTGTTTGTCCCCAAAGCACTGAAAGACCAGCTGATTGAAGCCTGTGAGGGGATAATTGACATTATTGTTGCCGACAATTTCAAAGCTCTGACTGACCGCGCTATTCCCGAAGAACAGCGGGTACCCAACGAGAACGGACATTCCTCTTTTCTGGCCATTGATTTTGCCGTCTGCAAAGATGCGCAGGGCGAACTTACCCCGCAGCTCATCGAGTTGCAGGGGTTTCCTTCCATTTTTGGCTACCAGGCATACCTGTCCGAGCTATTCAAAAAACATTTTCCCATTCCGGCGGAGTTTAGCTATGCCTTTGGGGTGGATAGCTACGCGGAATACAAGAAAGTACTGGGCGAACTGATCCTGGCCGGGCATGACCCCGAAGAGGTGATTTTACTGGAAATTTTTCCCGAGCAGCAAAAAACCCGGATTGACTTTGCCGTAACTGAGCGGATGCTTGGTGTAAAAGCCGTGGGCTATACCGACCTTATCCGGGAGGGGCGCAAGCTGTACTACATGAAAGGTGAACGTAAAATTCGGGTAAAACGCATCTACAACCGGCTCATCTTTGACGATTTGGCCAATTACCCGACCCTGAAAAGTGAGTACTCTTTCAACGACGACGTTGACGTATCCTGGGTAGGACATCCCAACTGGTTTTTCAGAATCAGCAAATTTACCCTGCCGCTTCTCAGTAGTCCCTATGTACCCGAAACCCGCTTTCTGAGCGATTTTGCCGGCGAGTACCCGGCTGATCTCGAAAACTACGTGCTCAAACCGCTCTTTTCCTTTGCCGGTACGGGCGTGCAACTGCACGTGGACAAGGCCACGCTTGCCGGCATTGCCGATCCGGAAAACTACATAGTACAGAAAAAAGTCAACTACGAACCCATCATTCAGGCGCCCGACGGACTGGTGAAGTGTGAAATAAGGATGCTGTACATCTGGCCCGATGCCGCCGAACGCCCCCGTTTGCTGACGAGCCTCAGCCGGCTGAGCCGGGGCGAAATGATCGGTGTACGTTTCAACAAAGACTTTACCTGGGTGGGCGGAAGCGCCTGTTTTTACGAACCTTAAGACGATGCATATTTCCCAGCGGCAACTATTCTTCGACCACATTGCCCAAACTTCCGATTTTCCACTAGCCCTCGAAATTGACAAAGCAGAGGGCGTTTTTCTGCACGCAAAAAACGGCGAACGCTATTTTGACATGATTTCGGGCATTGCCGTCAGCAATGTAGGGCACCGCCATCCCGACGTGCTGGCCGCCATTCAGCAACAGCTGGATAAGTACATGCACCTGATGGTCTACGGGGAGTACATCCAAAGCCCGCAAGTCCTACTCGCCGAGGCCCTTACCCGCTCCCTGGATCTGGACTGCCCCCACCCCTCCCCCTACGGACCGATCAACTCGGTGTATTTTACCAATTCGGGTACGGAGGCGGTAGAAGGGGCCATGAAACTTGCCAAGCGGTATACCGGCCGCAAAGAGTTTGTGGCCTGTCGCAATGCCTACCACGGGGCTACGCAGGGGGCTCTAAGTCTTTCGGGGGCCGAGTTTTTCCGGCGAAATTTTCGGCCTTTGCTTCCGGGCATCAGACAGATCACCCACGGCAGTCTGCCCGATCTCGAAAAAATTAGCTGCCGTACCGCCGCCGTCGTCATTGAAATAGTAGCCGGAGAAGCCGGGGTAAGGATTCCGGAAAAAGGCTACTTTGCCGCCCTGCGGCAGCGCTGTAATGATACCGGTACCTTGCTGATTTTTGACGAAATTCAAACCGGCTTCGGCCGGACGGGTACCTTTTGGGCCTTTGAGGAAGTAGGCGTATACCCCGATATCCTCCTGAGTGCCAAAGGCATGGGTGGCGGTATGCCCATCGGGGCTTTTATGGCTTCCCAAACCTTGATGGCGGTTTTTCGGAATAATCCCATTCTGGGACACATTACCACTTTTGGCGGACACCCGGTTAGCTGCGCCGCTTCGCTGGCTACCCTCACGGTTATCAAAGACAATCAGCTGGATGAGCAGGCCAACGAAAAAGGAGCACTAATCAAATCGCTGCTGGTGCACCCAAAGATCAAAGAAGTACGTGGTAAGGGACTGATGCTGGCCGCTGAAATGGATTCATTTGAAATCCTCAAAGCAACTATTGATCTTTGCATCCAAAAGGGGGTCATCACCGACTGGTTTTTGTTTTGTGACAATGCCATGCGGTTGGCTCCTCCCCTGACCATTACCGTCCCTCAGATTCACGAAGCTGTCCAACTAATTGTAGATGCCCTCAATCACCCCTCCCTCCGTTCTTAATTCCCTCAACAGCCCTCGGCTGTTACCTATTTTTGGCCTTATTATTATTTACGTTACCGGTGCCCTCACAATCAATATCATGGATATTGACGCGGCCCAGTACGCCAGTATCGGGCGCGAGATGGTTCAAAACAACAACTTTTTGCAGGTGCAGCACCGGGGCGTAGACTACTACCTCGATAAGCCCCCGCTACTTTTCTGGCTTTCGGCGCTGGTATTCAAGGTACTGGGATTTACCAATTTTGCCTATCGGCTTTTACCCATCCTGTCCCGCTTGCTGGGCATTTACGCCATTTACCGTTTTTCGCGGTTGTACTACTCCGATCTCACCAGCTACACCTCCGCCCTGGTGATGGGTAGCTGCCAGGCCTACTTTTTGATGAACCACGATGTTCGTACCGACACGCTGCTGACCAACTGCGTCACGGTGGCTATCTGGCAACTGGCGGCTTTCCGGCTTTTGGGGGGCTGGCGGTACTTTCTGGGGGGATTTATTTTCGTTGGCCTGGCTATGCTCGCCAAGGGGCCCATCGGTTTGATCGTTCCTGCCGCCGCTTTTTTTGTGGATATTGTGCTGAAAAGAGACTGGAAAAATCTGTTTCGCTGGGAGTGGCTGCTGGGGATCCTCGTCATTGGACTGGTACTCCTGCCCTACTGCATCGGGCTGCTCAGGCAGTATGGCACCGAGGGTATTTACTTTTTTTTCTGGAAACAGAGCTTCGGTCGCATTACCGGCGAAAACAGCTGGGACAACAACGCGCCGCTCTGGTTTCAGGCCCAGAATTTTTTGTGGAGCTTTCTGCCCTGGGTGCTGGCGTTTGCCGCCGGGCTGGCAGCCTACGTTCGCATGCTGATCCGGCAGAAGTTTCGGCTTTCCGAAACGCAGGAGGCCATCTCGTTTGGTGGTTTTGTACTTCCTTTTATGGCGCTGTCTACTTCCCAGTACCAGCTACCCCACTACACCTTTGTGGTGTTTCCGCTGGCGGCAGTCATTACCGCCCGCTTTTTGTACGAAGCAGTTAGCAAGGCAGGGACTCCCGTCTTTCACAACACAAAAATCGCCCTGATTATTACGGCCGTGGTCATGGGTACCATCGTGATCATCCTGAGTACCTGGGCGTTTCCAATGACCAACATACTACTTATCATCACTGCTATCGCGTTTCTGTTGTACGTTACCTATCTTTTTCGGGATAAACGCTCTCCCTACTCGCAATTAGTTTTGGCCCCTTTCTGGACGGCAGTGGGCTGCAATTTTATCATGAATGCCCATATTTACCCTTCCCTTTTGACCTACCAAACCGGTTCGGAACTGGGCATCGAACTGGCCAATACACCCGGCTTTCCTCTGGACAATTTTTACATGTTCGATACCAAACCCAGGGAGGACTACTACCTATTTGAGCACGCCCTGGATTTTTATACGGCGCGTACTACCCCCAAAATCACCACAACGGCGGGTATAGATTCCCTCAAAACAACATCTGATACACTCTATTTGTACACTGGCACGGATGGCCTGGCTACGCTGGAAGCAACGGGAAACTATACCATCGAAAAGGAGAACAACAGTCAGAAGTACCAC